>NZ_VATP01000036.1:0-34043 GCF_005781125.1 Escherichia sp. E2748 | reverse complement strand
AAATGGACTTCGCTGAACTGCTACTGGAAGACTACAAAGCCTCCCTGAAATACCTCAGCGATCACCCGAAACTGCAGGGTATTGCCCAGCAGAACAGCTTTAAACATACCTGATAACGTTTAAGCGGTAACGGTGTCCCGAAACGAACCCGTTTCGGGACAATTTCCGAAGTCTGTTCACTGGCATTAGCAACGGAAAAAATTGTTCTGAAAGCACTTCAGAGCAAAACAGGTGCGGTTCCACAGGACAACCGTTTTAGGGGGATAATATGGCTACATCAGTACAGACAGGTAAAGCTAAGCAGCTAACATTACTCGGGTTCTTCGCCATCACGGCGTCGATGGTAATGGCTGTTTATGAATACCCTACCTTCGCAACATCTGGCTTTTCATTGGTCTTCTTCCTGCTCTTAGGCGGGATTTTATGGTTTATTCCCGTTGGTCTTTGTGCTGCGGAAATGGCTACCGTGGACGGCTGGGAAGAAGGTGGCGTGTTCGCCTGGGTATCAAATACCCTGGGGCCGAAATGGGGATTCGCTGCAATCTCATTTGGCTATCTGCAAATCGCTATTGGCTTTATTCCAATGCTCTATTTCGTGTTAGGGGCGCTGTCCTACATTCTGAAATGGCCAGCACTGAATGAAGAGCCGGTAACGAAAACTATCGCGGCGCTGATTATTCTTTGGGCGCTGGCATTAACTCAGTTTGGCGGTACTAAATATACTGCGCGAATTGCGAAAGTGGGTTTCTTCGCGGGTATTCTACTGCCTGCATTTATTTTGATTGCATTAGCAGCGATTTATCTGCACTCCGGAGCACCGGTTGCTATCGAAATGGATGCCAAAACATTCTTCCCTGATTTCTCGAAAGTTGGCACTTTGGTTGTGTTTGTCGCCTTCATTTTGAGTTATATGGGGGTAGAAGCTTCCGCGACCCACGTCAATGAAATGAGCAACCCCGGGCGCGACTATCCACTGGCAATGTTACTACTGATGGTGGCAGCGATTTGCTTAAGTTCAGTAGGCGGTTTGTCCATTGCGATGGTGATTCCGGGTAATGAAATCAACCTCTCCGCAGGTGTAATGCAAACATTCACCGTGCTGATGTCTCATGTGGCACCGGAAATTGAGTGGACGGTTCGCGTTATCTCTGCCCTGCTGCTGCTGGGTGTTCTGGCGGAAATCGCCTCATGGATTGTTGGCCCTTCTCGTGGGATGTATGTCACCGCGCAGAAAAATCTACTGCCCGCCGCGTTCGCTAAAATGAACAAAAATGGTGTGCCGGTAACTCTGGTAATTTCCCAGCTGGTGATTACCTCTATCGCGTTGATCATCCTCACCAACACCGGTGGTGGTAACAACATGTCCTTCCTGATCGCACTGGCGCTGACGGTGGTGATTTATTTGTGTGCTTATTTCATGTTGTTTATTGGCTACATTGTGTTGGTTCTTAAACATCCTGACTTAAAACGCACATTTAATATCCCTGGTGGTAAAGGGGTGAAACTGGTCGTGGCTATTGTCGGTCTGCTGACTTCAATTATGGCGTTTATTGTTTCCTTCCTGCCGCCGGATAACATCCAGGGTGACTCTACCGATATGTATGTCGAATTACTGGTCGTTAGTTTCCTGGTGGTTCTTGCCCTGCCCTTTATTCTCTATGCCATTCATGACCGTAAAGGCAAAGCGAATACAGGTGTTACACTGGAGCCAATTAACAGCCAGAACGCGCCGAAAGGTCACTTCTTCCTGCATCCACGTGCTCGTTCACCGCACTATATTGTGATGAACGATAAGAAACACTAACCGTGTCTGAGTGGTAATAACACAAGGGAGCGAAAATTAATCGCTCCCTTTTGCGTACTTATTGCCGTATTGACTTGCCCCAGATAAGTACGAGAATAAGCGCACATCTGTTTACCGGAAATAAGCATATATGGATATCTGCTCCCGAACTGTGAAATCCGCGATTAAAAGGCCAGCGGCACTGGTTGCACTGGCTCTTTTACTGTGTAGTTGTAAAAGCACGCCTCCAGATTCAATGACGACACCACCAGCAGGCTCAAAACCACCAGCGACCGTACAACAATCGTCGCAACCTATGCGCGGTATCTGGTTGGCCACGGTGTCCCGCCTCGACTGGCCTCCCGTCTCCTCGGTTAACATCAGCAACCCCACCAGCCGGGTTCGCGTGCAACAGCAGGCGATGATCGACAAACTGGAAAACTTGCAACGACTGGGAATTAACACGGTCTTTTTCCAGGTGAAGCCCGACGGCACAGCCCTTTGGCCGTCGAAGATTTTGCCATGGTCCGATCTAATGACCGGCAAAATTGGTGAATATCCTGGTTACGATCCGCTGCAATTTATTCTCGACGAAGCCCATAAGCGTGGGATGAAAGTACATGCCTGGTTTAATCCCTACCGCGTGTCGGTTAATACGAAGCCCGGAACTATCAGGGAACTGAATAGCACCCTGTCTCAACAACCGGCCAGTGTCTATGTTCAACATCGCGACTGGATCAGGACGTCAGGTGACCGTTTTGTTCTCGACCCAGGGATCCCTGAAGTTCAGGACTGGATCACATCGATAGTTGCTGAAGTGGTTTCTCGTTATCCGGTAGATGGCGTGCAGTTTGACGACTATTTTTATACTGAATCGCCGGATTCACGGCTTAACGATAACGAGACATACCGCAAATACGGTGGTGCATTTGCGTCAAAAGCCGACTGGCGGCGCAACAATACCCAGCAGTTAATTGCTAAGGTGTCGCACACCATTAAAAGCATTAAGCCGGAAGTCGAATTTGGTGTAAGCCCTGCGGGCGTCTGGCGCAATCGCTCACACGATCCGCTCGGTTCTGATACGCGCGGGGCCTCAGCTTATGATGAATCCTACGCAGACACTCGTCGTTGGGTCGAACAAGGCTTACTGGATTATATAGCCCCGCAAATTTACTGGCCGTTCTCGCGTAGCGCCGCGCGGTATGACGTGCTGGCAAAATGGTGGGCAGATGTCGTCAAACCAACCAAAACCCGTCTTTATATTGGTATCGCCTTCTATAAAGTCGGCGAACCTTCAAAGATAGAGCCAGACTGGATGGTTAACGGCGGCGTGCCAGAACTGAAAAAGCAGCTCGATCTTAACGACGCCGTGCCAGAAATTAGCGGCACGATTTTGTTCCGCGAAGACTATCTGAACAAACCGCAAACTCAACAGGCAGTTAGCTATCTGCAAAGCCGCTGGGGAAGCTAAACACCCTTTCTTACTTTGTGACACTGCCGGTGCTTTAAACACCGGCTTGTCATCAACAAAACACTCTCAACTTATAATCAAATCAACTTAAGTCGAATTGTTATAATTCCCCTGATAAAAACGTATGAATATGAAAAACCATACGATATTAACCATCACCGAAAAATAATTACGATAGGCTATACTCTTCAGAAGACCAGTAGCGTAGATTAAAACTGTCATAAGTCACTTATTTCGTTTCAGTATATCTTCATATTTCAGGAGAATATGGTGCCATAACCCTGTCCAAACGAGTTGCGTTTCGTTTTTCAATTCCGTCTGCCTTTCCAGCCGTATAAGGGTATGAATTATGGAGATGTATTTTAAAAGAATGAAAGATGAGTGGACCGGATTAGTTGCCCAGGTCGACCCCCTCATTCGTAACAAAGCGGCAGAAATTGCCGTAACGCATGCTCATTACTTAAGTGTTGAGTTTTATCGAATTGTACGCACTGACCCGCATGCCGAAGAGTTTTTGAGTAACGAACAGGTCGAAAGGCAACTTAAAAGTGCGATGGAAACGTGGATTATCAATGTGCTCTCTGCGCAAACGGACGATGTTGAAAGACTTATACAAATCCAACATACCGTAGCCGAAGTCCATGCTCGTATTGGCATTCCGGTAGAAATTGTCGAGATGGGTTTTCGCGTGCTGAAAAAAATCCTCTACCCGGTAATATTTTCCTCTGATTATTCACCTTCTGAAAAACTTCAGGTTTATCACTTTTCGATTAACAGTATCGACATAGCTATGGAAGTGATGACCAGAGCATTTACCTTTAGCGACAGTAGCGCGGCTAAAGAAGACGAGAACTATCGTATCTTCTCATTACTGGAAAACGCCGAAGAAGAAAAAGAACGACAAATAGCCTCATTACTTTCATGGGAAATAGATATTATTTATAAAGTCTTGTTGGATTCTGATTTAGGCAGCAGCTTACCGTTAAGTCAGGCTGATTTTGGCCTGTGGTTTAACCATAAAGGTCGCCATTATTTTAGTGGCATTGCTGAAGTTGGTCATATCTCTCGCCTTATTCAGGATTTCGACGGGGTTTTTCATCAGACAATGCTCAATGCCAAAAATTTGAGTAACAAAAGTCTGCGCGTGAAGTTTTTATTACAGATACGAAATACCGTATCGCAAATTATCACCTTACTGCGTGAACTCTTTGAAGAAGTCTCGCGTCATGAAGTAGGTATGGATGTACTGACGAAATTACTTAACCGCCGTTTCTTGCCGACTATCTTCAAACGTGAAATTGCCCATGCCAATCGGGCCGGTACACCATTGTCTGTTCTGATCATCGATGTAGATAAATTCAAAGAGATCAACGATACATGGGGACATAACACAGGCGATGAGATTTTACGTAAGGTCTCACAGGCGTTTTACGACAACGTACGTAGCAGTGACTATGTTTTTCGCTACGGTGGCGATGAATTTATCATAGTGCTGACTGAAGCTTCAGAAAATGACACTTTGCGTACCGCAGAGCGGATCCGCAGCCGGGTGGAAAAAACCAAACTGAAAGCCGCAAATGGCGAAGACATCACCCTTTCTTTGTCCATTGGCGCTGCCATGTTTAATGGGCATCCTGATTATGAACGCTTAATTCAAATAGCCGATGAAGCTCTGTATATCGCGAAAAGACGAGGTAGAAACCGTGTTGAACTCTGGAAAGCCAGTCTTTAGATGCTCCCGGATGCAGAGGTAATCATGAAGCTAACCGATGCAGAAAATGCCGCCGACGGCATTTTTTTTCCCGCCCTTGAGCAAAATATGATGGGCGCGGTGTTAATTAACGAAAATGACGAAGTAATGTTTTTTAATCCTGCGGCGGAGAAGCTCTGGGGGTATAAGCGCGAAGAAGTGATAGGCAATAACATTGATATGCTGATTCCCCATAATTTGCGCCCTGCGCATCCAGAATATATTCGCCATAACCGCGAAGGCGGTAAAGCGCGGGTCGAAGGTATGAGCCGGGAATTGCAGCTGGAGAAAAAAGACGGCAGTAAAATCTGGACCCGTTTCGCGCTATCCAAAGTCACTGCCGAAGGGAAAATTTATTACCTGGCGCTGGTACGTGATGCCAGCGTAGAAATGGCACAGAAAGAACAGACCCGGCAGTTAATTATTGCCGTTGACCATCTCGACCGCCCGGTCATTGTGCTGGACCCGGAACGCCATATCGTGCAGTGCAATCGCGCGTTTACTGAAATGTTTGGTTACTGCATCAGCGAAGCCAGCGGTATGCAGCCCGATACTTTGCTTAACATCCCTGAATACCCGGCAGATAATCGTATTCGCTTACAGCAACTGCTATGGAAAACAGCGCGTGATCAGGATGAATTTCTGTTGTTAACGCGCACGGGGGAAAAAATCTGGATTAAAGCTTCCATTAGCCCAGTTTATGATGTGCTGGCTAATCTGCAAAACCTGGTGATGACCTTCTCCGATATCACCGAAGAACGACAAATTCGTGAGCTTGAAGGCAATATTCTCGCCGCGATGTGTAGCAGCCCGCCATTTCATGAAATGGGCGAAATCATCTGCCGGAATATTGAATCCATTCTTCATGAATCCCATGTGTCGTTGTATGCATTGCGTAATGGTATGCCGGTGCATTGGGCGTCGTCCTCTCATGGGACGGAAGTAAAGAATGCGCAAAGCTGGTCAGTCACCATTCGCCAGCGCGATGGCGCACCTGCCGGGATTCTGAAAATCAAAACAGCGTCCGGGGCGGTAACCAGCGCGTTTATCGAACGAGTGGCGGATATCAGCCAGCATATGGCCGCCCTGGCGCTGGAACAGGAAAAAAGTCGCCAGCATATCGAGCAGCTCATTCAGTTTGATCCGATGACCGGTTTGCCAAACCGCAATAACCTGCACAATTATCTCGATGGCCTGGTAGAAAATGCCGTCTCTCCGGTGGTGTATCTTATTGGCATTGACCATATTCAGGATGTCATCGACAGTCTGGGCTATGCGTGGGCCGATCAGGCATTGCTGGAAGTGGTCAATCGCTTTCGCGAAAAGATCAAACCTGACCAGTATCTCTGTCGTATTGAAGGTACACAGTTTGTCCTCATCAGCCCGGAAAACGACGTCAGTATCATTACCCAAATAGCTGATGAACTTCGTAACGTCGTCAATAAACCGGTCATGATTGACGATAAACCATTCCCGCTAACTTTAAGCATTGGTATCAGTTACGACATTGGTAAAAACCGGGACTACCTACTTTCGACTGCCCACAATGCGATGGATTTTATTCGCAAAAACGGCGGTAACGGCTGGCAATTCTTTAGCCCGATAATGAACGAAATGGTGAAAGAGCGTCTGATTCTCGGTGCGGCGCTGAAAGAAGCTATCAGCAACAACAAACTAAAACTGGTTTATCAGCCGCAGATCTTTGCGGAAACCGGTGAGCTGTATGGTATCGAAGCCCTCGCTCGCTGGTATGACCCACAGCATGGTCATGTTCCTCCTTCACGATTTATCCCACTTGCTGAAGAGATTGGCGAAATCGAAAACATTGGTCGCTGGGTTATTGCTGAAGCCTGCCGCCAGCTAGCAGAATGGCGTAGCCAGAATATTCATATCCCGGCGCTTTCCGTTAACTTGTCTGCGCTGCACTTTCGCAGCAATCAGCTACCCAATCAGGTGTCTGATGCAATGCAAGCCTGGGGTATTGACGGCCACCAGCTGACGGTGGAAATCACGGAAAGCATGATGATGGAACACGATACCGAAATCTTTAAGCGCATACAGATCCTGCGCGATATGGGCGTAGGTTTATCTGTCGATGATTTCGGCACTGGCTTTTCTGGTTTATCCCGTTTAGTCAGTCTTCCGGTAACGGAAATCAAAATTGACAAAAGCTTTGTCGATCGTTGTTTGACCGAAAAACGCATCCGAGCCTTACTTGAAGCCATTACCAGCATTGGGCAAAGCCTCAATTTAACCGTCGTGGCGGAAGGCGTCGAAACCAAAGAACAATTTGAGATGCTACGCAAGATCCACTGTCGCGTTATTCAGGGATATTTCTTTTCCCGCCCCCTGCCCGCCGAAGAAATTCCAGGCTGGATGAGCAGCGTGTTACCGCTGAAAATCTGACAATTTTCTCTCGCCCGCACTCGCGGGGTTTAATTTGACGTGACACTGTCACTTAAATACTGTGATTTCCGCTACGATTCCTGGAGATTCCTCCTTTAAGTCCCCCTCTTGCACCAAAACTGCACTACGCTGCACAAATGTTGATCAAAAGTTAAAAAATATAACTTTAAGCCAGCATTATGGCGCTTATCCCGGCATGGCATGAGATCTGCATAAGCGGAAAGCGCAGCAATTTTTGTCTTATACAGGAACCGTTTATGTCGGATACCACCGAGCTGGTTGATTTAGCCGTTATCTTCCCTGAGCTGGAGATCGATTTGAAATACGCCTGTAGCGATAACATCACAGGCAAGCCGATTTATCAGCAAGCGCGTTGCCTGTTACACAAGGATGCGATTACCGCGCTGGCGAAAAGCATCAGTATCGCCCAACTGTCAGGCTTACAACTGGTGATTTACGACGCGTATCGCCCACAACAAGCACAGGCAATGTTGTGGCAAGCCTGCCCTGACCCGCAATATGTCGTTGATGTGGCCGTAGGCTCCAATCACAGCCGTGGCACGGCAATTGACCTGACGCTTCGTGATGAGCATGGTTTCATTCTGGATATGGGGGCCGGATTCGATGAAATGCACGAGCGCTCCCATGCCTGGCACCCTTCCGTACCGCCCGCAGCCCAGCGTAATCGCCTGTTGCTGAATGCGATTATGACTGGCGGTGGCTTTATTGGTATCTCCAGCGAATGGTGGCACTTCGAATTACCGCAGGCTGCAAGTTACCCGCTGCTCGCTGACCAGTTCGCCTGTTTTGCATCTCCTACTACACAGCACGCTAGTTAATCAGGAAACTGTCATGAAAAGATCGATATCATTTCGCCCTACACTGATCGCAATCGTCCTTGCCGCCACACTGCCGGTTGCTCACGCCGCCGTACCAAAAGATATGCTGGTGATTGGTAAGGCCGCCGACCCACAAACCCTCGACCCGGCGGTGACGATTGATAATAACGACTGGACCGTAACCTACCCATCTTATCAGCGACTGATACAGTACAAAACGGACGGTGATAAAGGCTCAACCGACGTTGAAGGCGATCTGGCAAGTAGCTGGAAAGCGTCTGATAATCAAAAAGAGTGGACGTTCACCCTGAAGGACAACGCTAAATTTGCCGATGGCACGCCGGTCACTGCCGAAGCTGTAAAACTCTCTTTTGAGCGGTTGCTGAAAATCGGCCAGGGGCCAGCGGAAGCATTTCCCAAAGATTTAAAAATTGACGCTCCTGACGAACATACGGTGAAGTTTACCCTTAGCCAACCATTCGCACCGTTCCTGTACACCCTGGCGAATGACGGTGCATCCATTATCAATCCGGCGGTCTTAAAGGAACACGCTGCGGATGATGCCCGCGGTTTCCTCGCGCAAAACACCGCCGGTTCCGGACCGTTTATGCTGAAAAGCTGGCAAAAAGGTCAGCAATTAGTTCTGGTGCCAAATCCGCATTACCCCGGCAATAAACCGAACTTCAAACGGGTATCGGTAAAAATTATTGGGGAAAGTGCCTCCCGCCGCCTGCAGCTCTCCCGTGGCGATATTGACATCGCCGATGCGCTGCCCGTGGATCAACTCAACGCACTGAAACAGGAAAATAAAGTCAACGTGGCGGAATATCCGTCACTGCGCGTCACCTATCTGTATCTGAATAACAGCAAAGCGCCACTTAACCAGGCGGATCTGCGTCGGGCCATTTCCTGGTCTACCGATTATCAGGGCATGGTTAACGGCATTCTTAGTGGTAACGGGAAACAAATGCGCGGCCCGATTCCCGAAGGCATGTGGGGATACGATGCGACGGCAATGCAATATAGCCATGACGAAACGAAAGCCAAAGCCGAATGGGATAAAGTAGCGAGCAAACCCACCAGCCTGACGTTTCTCTATTCCGATAACGACCCGAACTGGGAACCGATCGCCCTGGCGACACAATCCAGTCTCAACAAGCTGGGCATCAATGTGAAGCTGGAAAAACTGGCAAACGCCACCATGCGCGACAGAGTGGGTAAAGGTGATTACGACATTGCGATTGGCAACTGGAGTCCGGATTTTGCCGACCCGTATATGTTTATGAATTACTGGTTTGAGTCAGACAAAAAAGGTCTGCCGGGTAACCGCTCGTTCTATGAAAACAGCGAGGTCGATAAGTTACTGCGCAATGCACTCGCGACCACCGACCAGATGCAGCGTACCCGGGACTACCAGCAGGCACAGAAAATCGTCATTGATGACGCTGCTTATGTGTATCTGTTCCAGAAAAACTACCAACTGGCGATGAACAAAGAAGTGAAAGGCTTCGTGTTTAATCCCATGCTGGAACAGGTCTTCAATATCAATACCATGAGTAAATAACGTGACCTTCTGGAGTATTTTACGCCAACGCTGCTGGGGGCTGGTGCTCGTGGTGGCGGGCGTCTGCGTGATTACGTTTATTATCTCGCACCTGATCCCCGGCGATCCGGCGCGGTTGCTGGCAGGCGACCGGGCCAGCGATGCTATCGTGGAAAATATTCGCCAACAACTGGGGCTCGACCAGCCGCTATACGTGCAGTTTTACCGCTACGTCAGCGATCTGTTTCATGGTGACCTGGGAACATCCATTCGTACCGGGCGTCCGGTGCTGGAAGAGTTGCGCATATTTTTCCCGGCGACGCTGGAACTGGCAGTTTGCGCCCTGCTGCTGGCACTCCTGATTGGCATCCCGCTGGGCATACTCTCTGCCGTCTGGCGAAATCGCTGGTTGGATCATCTGGTGCGACTAATGGCTATTACCGGAATCTCCACACCTGCGTTCTGGCTTGGGCTGGGCGTCATTGTGCTGTTTTATGGTCATCTGCAAATTCTTCCAGGTGGCGGAAGGCTTGATGACTGGCTGGATCCGCCAACACATGTAACCGGCTTTTATCTGCTCGATGCGCTGCTTGAAGGAAACGGTGAAGTCTTCTTCAATGCGCTGCAACATCTCATCTTACCGGCGTTAACCCTGGCGTTCGTTCACCTGGGAATTGTCGCCCGACAAATTCGCTCGGCGATGCTGGAACAATTGAGTGAAGACTACATTCGTACCGCCCGGGCCAGCGGCTTGCCCGGCTGGTATATCGTTTTATGTTATGCGCTACCCAATGCGTTGATCCCCTCGATTACCGTTTTGGGGCTGGCGCTGGGTGATTTGCTGTATGGCGCCGTGCTCACCGAAACCGTTTTTGCCTGGCCCGGAATGGGCGCCTGGGTAGTGACATCAATACAGGCGCTCGACTTCCCGGCTGTGATGGGCTTTGCGGTCGTGGTTTCGTTTGCTTATGTGCTGGTGAACCTGGTGGTGGATTTGCTCTATTTGTGGATTGATCCGCGTATCGGACGCGGAGGTGATGAATGATGCTAAGCGAGGAAACACCCGTAGTACGTCCGCAAAAACGAACGAGATTTAACCTTGCAAAACTGTTATGGATGCTGAAAGGCAGTCCGCTTACCGTGACCGGCGCAGTCATCATTGTATTAGTGTTACTGATGATGGTTTTATCACCATGGCTGGCGACGCATGATCCCAACGCCATTGATTTAACTACCCGCCTTTTGCCGCCTTCTGCGGCGCACTGGTTTGGCACCGATGAAGTGGGACGCGATCTGTTTAGCCGCGTACTGGTCGGTAGCCAGCAATCTGTTCTCGCCGGATTAGTGGTGGTCGCTATTGCTGGCATTATTGGTTCGCTGCTCGGCTGTCTTTCAGGCGTGCTGGGCGGGCGCGCAGACGCCATCATCATGCGCATTATGGACATTATGCTGTCGATTCCTTCGCTGGTACTGACGATGGCGCTGGCTGCCGCTCTCGGGCCGAGTTTGTTTAACGCCATGCTGGCGATTGCTATTGTGCGTATCCCGTTTTATGTACGCCTGGCGCGGGGGCAAACATTAGTTGTCCGCCAGTACACTTACGTTCAGGCGGCGAAAACCTTTGGCGCGTCACGCTGGCATCTGATCAACTGGCATATTTTACGTAACTCCCTGCCGCCGCTGATTGTGCAGGCATCGCTGGATATTGGTAGCGCGATTTTAATGGCCGCCACGTTGGGATTTATTGGTCTGGGTGCTCAACAACCGAGTGCTGAATGGGGCGCGATGGTGGCGAATGGTCGCAACTATGTACTCGATCAGTGGTGGTATTGTGCATTTCCGGGGGCAGCGATTTTGATTACTGCCGTCGGGTTTAATCTCTTTGGCGATGGTATTCGCGATCTGCTTGACCCGAAAGCAGGAGGAAAGCAGTCATGACCCAACCCGTTCTGGATATTCAACAACTGCATCTGAGTTTCCCCGGTTTTAACGGCGACGTTCACGCGCTCAACAATGTGTCATTGCAAATCAACCGCGGGGAGATTGTCGGTCTGGTGGGAGAATCCGGCTCAGGTAAATCAGTCACCGCAATGCTGATCATGCGCCTGCTACCGAAAGGAAGTTATCGCGTGCATCAAGGCCAGATTTTACTGCTGGGAGAAGATGTTCTTAACGCTGGGGAAAAACAGCTTCGTCAGTGGCGTGGTTCTCGGGTAGCGATGATTTTTCAGGAACCGATGACCGCCCTCAATCCGACACGTCGAATAGGTCTTCAGATGATGGACGTGATCCGTCATCATCAACCATTAAGTCGTCGGGAAGCCAGAACTAAAGCGATTGCTTTGCTGGAAGAGATGCAAATCCCGGATGCGGCAGAAGTGATGTCGCGCTATCCGTTTGAACTTTCAGGTGGTATGCGCCAGCGGGTAATGATTGCGCTGGCATTCTCCTGCGAGCCGCAATTGATTATTGCCGACGAACCGACCACGGCGCTGGACGTCACTGTACAGTTGCAGGTATTGCGCCTGCTTAAACATAAAGCCCGCGCCAGCGGAACTGCGGTGCTGTTCATTAGCCATGATATGGCCGTGGTGTCGCAACTGTGCGATAGCGTCTATGTAATGTATGCCGGAAGCGTAATTGAAAGCGGCGTGACGGCAGACGTTATCCATCTTCCCCGGCATCCGTATGCCATTGGTTTGCTGCAATGCGCACCGGAACATGGAATACCGCGTCAGCCCTTACCCGCCATCCCAGGGACGGTGCCAAATCTCACCCGTTTGCCTGACGGCTGTGCTTTTCGCGATCGTTGCTATGCGGCAGGTGCACAGTGTGAAAACGTCCCGGCGCTGACAGCGTGTGGTGACAACAACCACCGCTGCGCCTGTTGGTATCCGCAGCAGGAGGTCATCAGTGTCTGACACGTTATTAACGTTACGCGACGTCCATGTCGATTTCCCTGCCCGCAAAAACTGGCTTGGCAGAACTACCGAGTTTGTTCATGCCATTAATGGCATAGACTTGCAGATCCGCCGTGGTGAAACCTTAGGGATCGTCGGAGAATCCGGCTGTGGCAAAAGTACCCTTGCGCAGTTGCTGATGGGTATGCTGCAACCGAGTCACGGGCAGTGCACTCGTTCAGGATCACAGCGCAAAATGCAGATGGTATTTCAGGACCCGCTCTCTTCTCTCAATCCTCGCTTACCGGTGTGGCGCATCATCACGGAACCGGTATGGATTGCAAACCGCGGTAGTGAGCTACAGCGGCGGGCGCTGGCAGAGGAACTGGCTGTACAGGTGGGGATTCGACCGGAGTATCTCGACCGCCTGCCTCATGCGTTCTCCGGCGGGCAGCGACAACGCATCGCCATTGCCAGAGCACTCTCTTCGCAACCGGATGTGATGGTGCTTGATGAACCCACCTCGGCGCTGGATATCTCCGTGCAGGCGCAGATCCTCAATTTGCTGGTAGCGCTACAGGAAAATCGCGGGCTGACCTATGTGCTGATTTCACACAATGTCTCAGTGATTCGTCATATGAGCGATCGGGTGGCGGTGATGTATCTCGGGCAGATTGTGGAACTAGGGGACGCGCAACAGGTGCTCTCTACTCCGGCACATCCATACACCCGATTATTGCTGGATTCCCTCCCCGCCATTGATAAACCGCTGGAGGAAGAATGGGCATTGCGTAAAACAGAACTACCAGGAAACCGCACGCTGCCACAGGGCTGTTTTTTCCGCGAACGCTGCCCTTTGGCAACCAGTGGATGTGAAGTCCGGCAATCATTAACGACGCGGGCTGACGGACGTGAGATCAGGTGCTGGCGGGCGCTGTAGAGATGCTAACAACGCATCAGGCAATCACGCGCCTGACGCGTCATCCGGCAACGCTTTACGATTTCAACTGATAATCCAGCGTAATTTCCGCTTTCAGTACCTGTGAAACCGGGCATCCTGCTTTTGCTTTCTGGATAATGCCGTCAAAGGTGGACGCATCGATACCCGGCACGGCAACTTCGCTCTTCAGTGCGATTTTAGTAATCGCAAAACCAGCATCCACTTTATCCAGCGACACATCGGCGGTGGTATCAATCGATGTTGGCGTGAATCCCGCTTCCCCCAGCATCAGCGAAAGCGCCATTGAGAAACATGCGGCATGCGCTGCGCCAATCAGTTCTTCAGGGTTGGTTCCTTTTTCGCCTTCAAAGCGCGTGTTAAATCCATACGGCTGTTGGTTCAGCACGCCGCTCTCAGTGGATACTGTTCCTTTCCCGCGTTTGATATCGCCTTCCCAGTGTGCCTGACCTTTCTTATGGATTGTCATTCTTGCTCTCCTGTGGGCTTAAAAAGGAAATTATAGACTACGTGAGAATCAGCACGAGGATAAGCAGGATATTCCGAATAAAATCAGGCGAAAATATTTCTCCTGCACTTAAATTAAACGCCCACAATAGATAACCGGAAATATATAACCCAAGAGATATTACCTCAATATAAATCAACTCATTAAAATAACAATCCCCATCAATATCATGCAGTTAAAATATAAAAATCATCAACCAGGACTAATCTTAACAACGAAGCGGTAAATATTTGTCATGCTGAATGTGCTTTATAAATCTGCGATCCGTAGCAGACACCATAAATACACAGACACGGAGAATCACTATGTTTACTTATTATCAGGCAGAAAATTCAACAGCAGAACCCGCTCTGGTTAATGCCATTGAGCAAGGCCTTCGGGCAGAGCACGGTGTTGTCACTGAAGATGACATTCTCATGGAGTTGACCAAATGGGTCGAAGCCTCTGATAACGACATCCTCAGTGACATCTACCAGCAAACGATAAATTATGTGATCAGTGGCCAGCACCCTGCGCTTTAAGCTGCTATGCTTGATCGGCAACCTAATTTAGGGGTTTAGCACGTGTTTCTTCGCTACGGCGATGTTGTCCTTAAAACTAGCTACAGGATTGAGGAGTACAAATGAAATCGAACCGTCAGGCACGTCATATTCTTGGACTGGATCATAAAATTTCTAACCAGCGCAAAATAGTTACCGAAGGTGACAAATCCAGCGTAGTAAATACCCCAACCGGCAGAAAACGCCCCGCTGAAAAGTAATCTTTAACAATCAGTCCTCAATGACGATTAAACACCATTGCCTGCGCAATGGTGTTTTTGTTTTTATCTGCTTTATACTTGGGGCCGACGCCCTGGCGGTAAAGCAAAGAAGATAAAAGCACCCCAGGGATGGATATTCAAAAAAGAGTGAGTGACATGGAACCAAAAACAAAAAAACAGCGTTCGCTTTATATTCCTTACGCTGGCCCTGTACTGCTGGAATTTCCGTTGTTGAATAAAGGCAGCGCCTTCAGCATGGAAGAACGCCGTAACTTCAACCTGCTGGGGTTACTGCCGGAAGTGGTCGAAACCATCGAAGAACAAGCGGAACGTGCGTGGATCCAGTACCAGGGATTCAAAACCGAAATCGACAAGCACATCTACCTGCGTAATATCCAGGACACCAACGAAACCCTCTTCTACCGTCTGGTAAACAATCATCTTGATGAGATGATGCCTGTTATTTATACCCCAACCGTCGGCGCAGCCTGTGAACGTTTTTCTGAGATCTACCGTCGTTCACGCGGCGTATTTATCTCTTACCAGAACCGCCACAATATGGACGATATTCTGCAAAACGTGCCGAACCATAATATCAAAGTGATTGTGGTGACCGACGGCGAACGTATTCTGGGCCTCGGCGACCAGGGTATTGGCGGGATGGGGATTCCAATCGGTAAACTGTCGCTCTATACCGCCTGTGGCGGTATCAGCCCGGCGTATACGCTGCCGGTGGTGCTGGATGTCGGCACTAATAACCAGCAACTGCTTAACGATCCGCTGTATATGGGCTGGCGTAACCCGCGTATTACAGACGACGAATACTATGAATTTGTTGACGAGTTTATCCAGGCAGTGAAACAACGCTGGCCGGACGTGCTGTTACAGTTTGAAGACTTCGCGCAAAAAAATGCGATGCCACTGCTTAACCGCTATCGCAATGAAATTTGTTCCTTTAATGATGATATTCAAGGAACCGCGGCGGTAACGGTAGGCACACTGATCGCAGCCAGCCGCGCGGCAGGTGGCCAACTGAGCGAGAAAAAGATTGTCTTCCTCGGTGCAGGTTCAGCGGGATGCGGCATTGCCGAAATGATCATCGCCCAGACTCAGCGCGAAGGATTAAGCGAGGAAGCGGCGCGGCAGAAAGTCTTTATGGTCGATCGCTTTGGCCTGCTGACCGACAAGATGCCGAACCTGCTGCCTTTCCAGACCAAACTGGTGCAGAAGCGCGAAAACCTCAGTGACTGGGATACCGACAGCGATGTGCTGTCACTGCTGGATGTGGTGCGCAATGTAAAACCAGATATTCTGATTGGCGTTTCAGGACAGACCGGGCTGTTTACGGAAGAGATCATCCGTGAGATGCATAAACACTGTCCGCGTCCGATCGTGATGCCGCTGTCTAACCCGACGTCACGCGTGGAAGCCACACCGCAGGACATTATCGCCTGGACCGAAGGTAACGCGCTGGTCGCCACGGGCAGCCCGTTTAATCCAGTGGTATGGAAAGATAAAATCTACCCTATCGCCCAGTGTAACAACGCCTTTATTTTCCCGGGCATCGGCCTGGGTGTTATTGCTTCCGGCGCGTCACGTATCACCGATGAGATGCTGATGTCGGCAAGTGAAACGCTGGCGCAGTATTCACCATTGGTGCTGAACGGCGAAGGTATGGTACTGCCGGAACTGAAAGATATTCAGAAAGTCTCCCGCGCAATTGCGTTTGCGGTTGGCAAAATGGCGCAGCAGCAAGGCGTGGCGGTGAAAACGTCTGCCGAAGCGTTGCAACAAGCCATTGACGATAATTTCTGGCAAGCCGAATACCGCGACTACCGCCGTACCTCCATCTAAGCCTGCGCCCGGTAGTGAAGGCTACCGGGCAATTTTTCTCTCCCTTTTTCAGATCTCATCCATACTGGGTAGTGGCGAATAAATCTCATTTGCCTCACCTGCTATGCAGAACATCATCCGAAAAGGAGGAACTATGAAGGCTGCGGTTGTTACGAAGGATCATCATGTTGACGGATAGTGTTCCCAGTGAAGGAACACTACTGAGAGTAAAGACACTGATGAAAATGGCCAATCATCCCCGCCCGGGGGACATTATTCAGGAATCACTGGACGAACTTAATGTCAGCCTGCGCGAGTTTGCCAGAGCAATGGAAATTGCGCCCTCAACGGCAAGCCGATTGCTGACCGGAAAAGCAGCTTTGACGCCAGAAATGGCAATTAAACTTTCCGTGGTGATCGGCAGTTCGCCGCAAATGTGGCTGAATCTGCAAAACGCCTGGAGTCTGGCAGAGGCAGAAAAAACGGTCGATGTGTCGCGACTGCGCCGTCTGGCTGCGCAGTAAATATTTACTCATTTCCGACCGCTGGATTTCTCTGCGACACCTGTTTCGAAAGGAAATCGACAAGCAACTCCAGCGGAAATACAGTATCTTTTGTCTGGCGCAATTCCTCCAGTGACCACCAGCGGTGATCGCCTATAACGAGCTTTTCATGATGACTCCAGCCAGAAAATTCAGTCTCTTTTTGCGCCACGCGGATCATAAAGAAACGCTCATCAGCGATAACGCTTTCTCCGCTCGGTAACATCATGGTGAATCTTTGGCTGGCTATTTGTGGTCCGGCTGACTGGCGGGAAATGCCTGTTTCTTCCTGCAACTCCCTTAACGCAGCCTCTTCGAAAGACTCGTTATGTTCCAACCCACCACCAGGCGTAGCCCAGTATTGTCTTCCGGTAAGGGCATCATCAGTATGCTGAAAACGAAATAACAGCACCCGATTATCGGCGCTGAGAACAAATAATCTTGCTGCAGGGCGTATACGCATAATAACCTCCATGTCAGATAAAAAAATGGCGCCTTTTACAGCGCCATTTTCAGCTTAAAGTTCAAAAGAGATTATATCCCTTCTTCACTCTCTTTTTTCGCTTCTGCCTTCTCGATTTCACGATACCAGCGCGGATGGTGTTTCTTCGCCCAGCGACGGCTTACCTTCCCTTCGATCATCCCTTTAATCGATCCTTTCACCCAAAATGCCATATACATATGGATCAGGATGGCGTGGATCAGGATGATACCGGCAGCCGCGTGGATCAGCAGGCTATAACGGACAACCTGCATCGGGAAGTACTGCGCAAAGTACGGACGCCAGATAATCACCCCGGTCACCAACAGCACGAAAATCATGCTCATGATCGACCAGAACATCATCTTTTGCCCGGCGTTGTACTTACCGACATCCGCCACTTTGTGCTCATTGCCTTTCAATACTTCAACAATGTTCAACAGCCACGGAATATCTTTCTTATCCGGGATGTTGTGATGCACAAAGCGGAAGAACATAAACATCAGCGCGACGAAAATCGCAATGCCGAAGAACGGGTGCAAAATGCGCCCCATCTGCGGCGTACCGAAGGTTTGCGTCAGCCATTGCAGCGTCGGGAAGAAGAACGAAATCCCGGACAGCGCCACCAG
Source organism: Escherichia sp. E2748 (assembly GCF_005781125.1). Taxonomy (NCBI): domain Bacteria; kingdom Pseudomonadati; phylum Pseudomonadota; class Gammaproteobacteria; order Enterobacterales; family Enterobacteriaceae; genus Escherichia; species Escherichia sp. E2748. The sequence continues at coordinate 15,640 of NZ_VATP01000036.1, read as the reverse complement.
GAAGAAGCAAATCACCACGGTCCAGTGACAGGCGCGATCAATAAACTTGGTGCGCACAATCATTTTCGACTTACTCATGCTGCTCCTCCTCGTCATCGTCCACTTCCTTATTCGGGCCAATACCGATGTAGTGGAAAATCAACCCAGCAAAAGTGGCGATAAAGCCAGCCGCTGCCAGCGGTTTCAACGCGCCTTTCCACAGGTTTACCGAGGTGTCGATCTTCGGATCTTTCGGCAGACCGTGATACAGCTCCGGCTGATCGGCGTGATGCAGCACGTACATGACGTGCGTACCACCGACACCTTCCGGGTTGTAGACGCCAGCATGTTCGTAACCACGTGCTTTCAGTTTCGCCACGCGGTGTTCCGCCAGCTCCAGCATCTCCTTTTTGGTGCCGAAGTGGATAGCCCCGGTCGGACAAGTTTTCACACAAGCCGGTTCCTGACCGACGCTGACGCGATCGACGCAGAGTGTGCATTTATATACCCGGTTATCCTCTTTGTTGAGGCGCGGAATATTAAACGGACACCCGGCAATGCAGTAACCACAGCCGATGCAGTTTTCCGACTGGAAATCGACAATCCCGTTAGCGTACTGAATGATTGCACCAGCAGACGGGCACGCCTTCAGGCAGCCCGGATCTTCACAGTGCATACAGCCGTCTTTACGGATCAGCCACTCCAGCTTGCCGTTCTGTTCGGTTTCGCTAAAGCGCATCACCGTCCAGGACTTGGCGCTCAGATCGGCGGGGTTATCGTAAACCCCGACGCAGTGCCCCACTTCATCACGGATGTCGTTCCACTCCGAACACGCCACCTGACAGGCTTTACAGCCGATACAGGTAGAAACGTCGATAAGTTTCGCGACTTCTGCTTTGTAATCACGCACCTGCGAAGGCGGCGTGATGGAGTTAGTTGCGGACCTTTTGATAATGTCCTGCGTTTCCATAGCCATCTGTTCGCCCCCTTACGCCTTCTCGATGTTTACTAAGAACGCTTTATATTCCGGCGTTTGCGAGTTTGCATCACCGACATTCGGCGTCAGAGTGTTAGCGATATAACCTTTACGCGCGACACCCTCAAAGCCCCAGTGGATTGGAATACCCACCGTTTCAACCTGCTGACCGTTTACATTCAGCGGTTTCAGACGGCGCGTTACCACAGCCACCGCGCGGATAAAACCACGCTTGCTGGAGACAGTGACACGATCGCCATTGGCAATGCCTTTCGCTTCTGCCAGCGTTTCGCTGATTTCCACAAACTGTTCCGGCTGAGCAATTGCGTTGAGCAACGCGTGCTTGGTCCAGGTGTGGAAGTGCTCGGTCAGACGATAGGTCGTACCCACATACGGGAACTGCTCTTTTTTACCCATCCGCAGCGCGTCTTGTTCATACAGACGAACGACCGGGTTAGACACCACGTTCGGATGCAGCGGGTTAGTCCCCAGCGGCGTCTCAATTGGTTCGTAGTGTTCCGGGAACGGGCCTTCCGCCATTTTGTTAATGGCAAACAGACGTCCCATCCCTTCCGGCTGCATGATAAACGGCCCGGTTGGCGTACCCGGTGCGGCATTGCCGAAGTCAGGAATATCGTTACCCGTCCACTTGCTGCCGTTCCACTGGATCAGCATCCGTTTCGGATCCCACGGTTTACCGTTGATATCCGCCGAAGCACGGTTGTAGAGTACGCGACGGTTGAGCGGCCACGCCCAGGCCCATCCCAGCGTATTCCCCAGACCGGACGGGTCGGAGTTATCGCGGTTAGCCATCTGGTTGCCCTGCTCGGTCCAGCTACCGGTATAGATCCAGCAAGAAGATGCGGTCGTACCGTCATCACGCAGATGCGCAAAGCTACTCAGCAACTGACCTTTCTTCGCAATCAGCACCCCATTAGCGTCATAGAGATCTTCCAGCGCATAGCCGTTGTTCTCTTTTGCCACTTCGTCAGACTGCGGCTCGTGCGGCTGCTTGTAGTTCCAGCTCATCTTCATCAGCGGTTCTACACCTTTACCACCTTCGGCTTTGTACAGCTCGCGCAGATGATGGTAGATGCCCGCCAGAATTTCGCCGTCGTTACGCGCTTCGCCCGGTGCGTCCTGACCTTTCCAGTGCCACTGCAACCAGCGACCGGAGTTAGCGATAGAACCATCTTCTTCAGCAAAGCAGGTCGAAGGCAGACGGAATACTTCAGTCTGAATAGACGCCGGATCAACATCGTTCGACTCGCCGTGGTTCTGCCAGAAGGTAGAGGTTTCAGTCACCAGCGGATCGATAACCACCATGTACTTCAGCTTGCTCAGGCAGCTCACCACTTTGTTTTTGTCCGGGAAGGACGCAACCGGGTTAAAGCCCTGGCAGAAATAACCGGTAACCTTGCCTTCGTCCATCATGTTGAAATACTTGATGACGTCGTAGGTCTGATCCCACTTCGGCAGCCAGTCGTAGCCCCAGTTATTCTCTTTCTGCGCGGCATCGCCGTAGAAAGATTTCATCAGGCTAACGAAGAACTTCGGATAGTTGCTCCAGTAGTTCACCTGATCGGCCAGCGTCGCTTTCGGCGTATTCGCTTCCAGATACGACTGCAAATCAACCTGTTTTTCTGACGGCAGCGTCAGATAACCCGGCAGGCTGGTAGAGAGCAGGCCTAAGTCGGTCAGGCCCTGAATGTTGGAGTGACCACGCAATGCGTTCACGCCGCCACCGGCCATACCCATGTTACCGAGCAGCAACTGGATCATCGCCATAGTACGGATGTTCTGCGCACCCACGGTGTGCTGCGTCCAGCCCAGCGCGTACAGGAAGGTGGTTGTGCGATCCGGCGCGCTGGTGGAGGCCAGCACTTCACACACTTTCAGGAAGTCGGCTTTTGGCGTACCGCAGATGTTTTCAACAACGTCCGGTGTGTAGCGGGAAACGTGCTCTTTCAGCAGGTTCCACACACAGCGCGGATGAGTCAGTGTTTCATCGCGTTTCGCATAGCCGTTTTCATCGAACTGATAGTTCCAGGACGACTTATCGTACTGGCGTTTTTCAGCGTCATAGCCACTGAACAGGCCATCTTCGAAAGCAAAATCATCACGCACCAGCAGGCTGGCGTTGGTGTAATGCTTAACGTATTCGGCGTTGATTTTGTTATTTTCGATCAGGTAGCGCAAAACGCCAGACAGGAACGTAATGTCCGTACCGGAACGAATAGGTGCGTAAATATCCGCTACAGAAGCGGTACGCGTAAAACGGGGATCGACAACGATCAAGGTTGCATCGTTGTTGTTTTTCGCTTCCATCGCCCAGCGGAAACCGACGGGATGTGCTTCAGCAGCATTACCGCCCATCACCATTACGACATTAGCGTTTTTGATATCCACCCAGTGGTTGGTCATCGCACCGCGACCAAATGTTGGAGCAAGACTTGCTACCGTTGGTCCGTGTCAGACGCGCGCCTGGTTGTCTACCGCCAGCATCCCGAGGGAGCGGGCAAATTTCTGGGTCAACATCCCGGTTTCGTTGCTGGCGCCGGAGGCACACAGCATACCGGTAGAAAGCCAACGGTTTACCGTTACGCCCTGCTCGTTCTTTTCAATAAAGTTGGCATCACGGTCAGCTTTCATCAGCTTCGCAATACGGGAGAATGCTTCATCCCAGCTAATGCGCTGCCATTTGTCAGAACCTGGCGCACGATATTCCGGGTAGCGCAGACGGTTTTCGCTGTTGACGTAATCCAGCAAACCGGCCCCTTTCGGGCATAACGCACCACGGCTTACCGGATGATCCGGGTCACCTTCAATGTGATAAATCGCTTCTCTGGCGTTTTTCGCGCCATCACCCAGGCTATACATCAATAGCCCGCAACCTACGGAACAGTATGTGCAGGTGTTACGGATCTCTTTCGCGCGTAATAATTTGTAGTTTCGCGCCTGAGCCAGTGCTTGCTTCGGGGCAAAGCCCAATGCTGCTACTGTTGTTCCCGCCATACCGCCCGCGCAGATTTTAAAAAATTGTCTGCGACTGACGTCCATTGCTTTCCTCTTTTTTCAGGGGTATTACTGCGCGAGGAAACTAACAGTAAAATTCTGAATCTTTTTGCGCGAAATCAAAAAGAACACCTGTTTGCCACAAAATAATCCGCCTGCGCAAATTGACCTACCTCAATGGCGGTAGAAAAACACACCACTGCCTGACAGCCTGGTTAAAAAAATGCTATAAATTTCAGCTTAATTTTTAACGGCAAGAGAGACTAAACAGCGAGCATGACACGACAAAAAGCAACGCTCATAGGGCTAATAGCGATCGTCCTGTGGAGCACGATGGTAGGATTGATTCGCGGCGTCAGTGAGGGGCTCGGTCCGGTCGGCGGCGCAGCAGCTATTTATTCATTAAGCGGGCTGCTGTTAATTTTCACAGTTGGCTTTCCACACATTCGGCAGATCCCCAAAGGTTATTTACTTGCGGGGAGTTTCTTATTCGTCAGCTATGAAATCTGTCTGGCACTTTCCTTAGGGTATGCAGCAACCCGCCATCAGGCAATTGAAGTGGGCATGGTGAACTATTTATGGCCCAGTCTGACGATACTTTTTGCCATTCTGTTTAATGGCCAGAAAACCAACTGGCTGATTGTACCAGGGTTATTATTAGCCCTTGGTGGCGTCTGCTGGGTATTAGGGGGTGAAAATGGCCTCAAGCCGGATGAAATTATCAACAATATCACTACCAGCCCGTTGAGTTATTGCCTGGCTTTTATTGGTGCTTTTATCTGGGCCGCTTATTGCACGGTCACCAATAAATATGCCCGTGGATTTAACGGTATTACCGTTTTCGTCCTGCTGACGGGAGCAAGTTTGTGGGTTTACTATTTTTTAACGCCGCAACCGGAGATGGTATTTAGCACGCCCGTCATTATAAAACTTATCTCAGCGGCATTTACTTTAGGATTTGCTTACGCGGCGTGGAACGTCGGCATTTTACATGGCAATGTCACCATTATGGCGGTAGGTTCGTATTTTACGCCTGTGCTTTCGTCGGCGCTTGCTGCGGTACTGCTTAGTGCTCCGCTATCGTTCTCTTTCTGGCAAGGCGCATTGATGGTCTGCGGCGGTTCCCTGCTCTGCTGGCTGGCAACGCGTCAACGATAAGCAAAGGCTACGACAATAAAGCCACGATTCATACGGCAACAAATACGTTTGCCGTATGTTAGTTTAAAAATAAGTAAAAAATATGATGCATCACTGTTACATTCAGTAACACATATCCATTCAGATAATCAGCTTTCTCCCCCCGCAGATTCGCTTTGTTATCTATTCTTTCAATCATCACTTCACTCTATTTACTCTTAATTCTAATAACGGACCATTGCGTCCAATGTCCTGCCTTGTCTTTTTTTCATTAACAATGTGTGCATGTGAGGAAGAATATGGCACTACAAAATGAGAAAAATAATCGTTACCTTTTACGCGACTGGAAGCCAGAAAATCCGGCCTTCTGGGAAAATAAAGGAAAACACATTGCCCGAAGAAACCTCTGGATATCAGTAAGTTGTTTACTCCTTGCCTTCTGTGTCTGGATGTTATTTAGCGCAGTTGCCGTTAATCTCAATAAAATCGGCTTTAATTTCACTACCGATCAGCTTTTTTTATTAACCGCCTTACCTTCCGTTTCCGGCGCATTATTGCGTGTTCCCTACTCCTTTATGGTGCCTATATTCGGCGGACGCCGTTGGACGGTTTTTAGTACCGCGATTCTGATTATTCCTTGCGTCTGGCTCGGTATTGCTGTGCAAAATCCGAATACTCCTTTTGGGATATTTATTGTTATTGCTTTGCTCTGTGGTTTTGCTGGCGCGAACTTTGCTTCGAGTATGGGAAATATCAGTTTTTTCTTCCCGAAAGCCAAACAAGGCAGTGCATTAGGGATTAATGGCGGGTTGGGGAATTTAGGCGTCAGCGTGATGCAACTGGTTGCGCCGCTGGTGATTTTTGTACCGGTATTTGCTTTTCTTGGCGTCAATGGCGTACCGCAGGCCGATGGTTCGGTGATGTCGCTGGCGAATGCCGCATGGATTTGGGTACCGCTACTGGCGATTGCCACTATCGCCGCCTGGTCAGGGATGAATGATATTGCCAGTTCACGTGCGTCAATTGCTGACCAGTTGCCCGTTTTGCAACGGTTGCATCTGTGGCTGCTGAGTCTGCTCTATCTCGCTACCTTTGGCTCGTTTATCGGTTTTTCCGCCGGATTTGCCATGCTGGCAAAAACACAGTTCCCGGATGTGAATATTCTGCGCCTGGCGTTCTTTGGCCCGTTTATCGGTGCCATCGCGCGGTCGGTGGGTGGTGCTATTTCCGATAAATTTGGCGGCGTGCGGGTGACGTTGATCAACTTCATTTTTATGGCGATTTTCAGCGCCCTGCTGTTCCTTACCCTACCTGGCACGGGTTCCGGCAATTTCATCGCATTTTACGCTGTGTTTATGGGGTTATTCCTTACCGCTGGTTTGGGAAGTGGTTCTACTTTCCAGATGATCGCTGTCATCTTTCGCCAGATAACGGTTTATCGCGTCAAGATGAAAGGCGGCAGCGATGAACAGGCCCAGCGAGAAGCAATCACTGAAACGGCGGCGGCGCTGGGCTTTATTTCGGCCATCGGCGCGGTGGGCGGCTTCTTTATTCCACAAGCATTTGGCATGTCGCTCAATATGACCGGCTCGCCAGTGGGCGCGATGAAAGTGTTTTTAATCTTTTACATCATCTGTGTGCTGCTGACCTGGCTGGTTTATGGTCGGCGGAAGTTCAGCCAAAAATAAGAGATCGATGCCTGGTGTACAACCGTGTCGCATCCGACAAGGCATCAGATCCCAAATCATTCCTGGAGCAGGAGTCATGTCATGAGTAAACTTTTGGATCGCTTTCGCTACTTCAAACAAAAGGGCGAAACCTTTGCCGATGGTCACGGACAGGTGATGCATAGCAACCGCGACTGGGAAGATAGCTATCGCCAGCGTTGGCAATTCGACAAAATCGTGCGTTCCACCCACGGCGTTAACTGCACTGGCTCCTGTAGCTGGAAAATCTACGTTAAAAATGGCCTGGTGACCTGGGAAATCCAGCAGACCGACTACCCACGAACCCGCCCTGACCTGCCCAATCATGAACCCCGCGGATGCCCACGTGGCGCAAGTTACTCCTGGTATCTTTACAGCGCTAACCGCCTTAAATACCCGCTAATTCGTAAACGACTGATTGAACTGTGGCGCGAAGCCCTTAAACAGCACAACGATCCAGTACTGGCGTGGGCATCGATTATGAACGATCCGCAAAAGTGCCTGAGCTACAAACAAGTGCGTGGGCGCGGCGGCTTTATCCGCTCCAACTGGCAGGAACTAAACCAGCTGATTGCCGCCGCTAACGTCTGGACCATCAAAACTTACGGCCCGGATCGCGTTGCCGGATTCTCACCGATTCCAGCCATGTCGATGGTATCTTACGCCGCCGGAACGCGTTATCTGTCGCTGCTTGGCGGCACCTGTTTAAGTTTCTACGACTGGTATTGCGACCTGCCGCCCGCCTCGCCAATGACCTGGGGCGAGCAAACCGACGTGCCAGAATCTGCCGACTGGTATAACTCCAGCTACATCATCGCCTGGGGATCTAACGTACCGCAGACGCGCACGCCAGACGCTCACTTCTTTACTGAAGTGCGCTACAAAGGCACCAAAACTATCGCCATTACCCCTGACTACTCGGAAGTGGCAAAGCTGTGCGACCAGTGGCTGGCGCCAAAGCAAGGCACTGATAGCGCGCTGGCGATGGCAATGGGCCATGTGATTTTAAAAGAGTTTCATCTCGATAATCCCAGCGACTACTTTATCAACTACTGCCGCCGCTACAGCGACATGCCGATGCTGGTAATGCTTGAACCTCGCGACGATGGCAGCTACGTTCCCGGGCGCATGATCCGCGCGTCTGACCTGGTGAATGGACTGGGCGAAAGCAACAATCCGCAGTGGAAAACCGTGGCGGTTAATACCGCAGGTGAACTGGTGGTGCCGAACGGTTCGATTGGTTTCCGCTGGGGAGAAAAAGGCAAATGGAATCTGGAATCCATTGCCGCCGGTACGGAAACCGAATTGTCGTTAACCCTGCTCGGTCAACACGACACCGTTGCAGGCGTGGCCTTCCCCTACTTTGGCGGCATTGAAAATCCGCACTTTCGCAGCGTAAAACACGATCCTGTACTGGTGCGTCAATTACCCGTTAAAAACCTGACATTAGCCGATGGCAGTGTCTGTCCGGTGGTCAGCGTTTATGATTTGGTACTGGCGAATTACGGCCTCGATCGCGGGCTGGAAGATGAAAGCAGCGCGAAAGATTACGCTGAAATCAAACCGTACACCCCAGCCTGGGGTGAGCAAATTACCGGCGTACCGCGCCAGTATATTGAAACCATCGCCCGCGAATTTGCTGATACCGCCCATAAAACGCATGGGCGCTCGATGATTATCCTCGGTGCTGGCGTCAACCACTGGTATCACATGGACATGAACTACCGCGGGATGATCAATATGCTGATCTTCTGCGGTTGTGTCGGGCAAACCGGCGGCGGCTGGGCGCACTATGTCGGTCAGGAAAAACTGCGCCCGCAAACCGGCTGGTTGCCGCTGGCCTTTGCGCTCGACTGGAACCGACCACCGCGCCAGATGAACAGCACCTCGTTTTTCTACAATCACTCCAGCCAGTGGCGCTATGAAAAAGTCACCGCGCAGGAATTGCTCTCACCGCTGGCCGACGCCAGTAAATACAGCGGTCATCTGATTGATTTCAACGTTCGCGCCGAGCGCATGGGCTGGCTACCTTCTGCGCCGCAACTGGGGCGTAACCCGCTATCCCTGAAAGCCGAAGCCGACAAGGCCGGATTATCACCCGCCGAATTTACCGCCCAGGCACTGAAGTCAGGCGAGTTACGCATGGCCTGCGAACAGCCGGACAACGGCAGCAACCATCCGCGTAACCTGTTTGTCTGGCGTTCAAACCTGCTTGGCTCGTCCGGCAAGGGCCACGAGTATATGCAGAAGTATCTGCTGGGTACGGAAAGTGGCATTCAGGGGGAAGAACTTGGACCGACGGAGGGAATCCAACCGGAAGAAGTTGAGTGGCAAACTGCAGCGATTGAAGGCAAGCTCGACCTGCTGGTGACGCTCGACTTCCGTATGTCCAGCACCTGTCTTTTCTCCGATATTGTTCTGCCTACCGCCACCTGGTACGAAAAAGACGATATGAATACCTCGGATATGCATCCGTTTATTCATCCACTTTCTGCGGCGGTCGATCCGGCCTGGGAATCACGCAGCGACTGGGAAATCTACAAAGGTATCGCCAAAGCCTTTTCGCAAGTGTGCGTGGGACATCTCGGCAAAGAAACGGATGTTGTGCTGCAACCGTTGTTACACGACTCTCCGGCAGAGCTCTCACAGCCGTGTGAAGTGCTCGACTGGCGCAAAGGCGAATGCGATCTGATCCCTGGCAAAACTGCCCCCAATATTGTGGCGGTGGAACGCGACTACCCTGCTACCTATGAACGCTTTACCTCGCTCGGGCCACTGATGGACAAACTTGGCAACGGCGGTAAAGGGATTTCGTGGAATACCCAGGATGAAATCGATTTCCTCGGTAAACTCAATTACACCAAGCGTGATGGCCCGGCACAGGGGCGTCCGCTGATTGACACCGCCATTGATGCGTCAGAAGTGATTCTGGCGCTGGCACCGGAAACCAACGGCCATGTGGCGGTCAAAGCGTGGCAGGCGCTGGGCGAAATCACCGGACGCGAACATACCCATCTGGCGCTGCACAAAGAGGACGAGAAGATTCGCTTTCGCGATATTCAGGCGCAGCCACGTAAAATTATCTCCAGCCCCACATGGTCCGGTCTCGAAAGCGATCACGTCTCCTACAACGCCGGATACACCAACGTTCATGAGTTAATTCCGTGGCGCACGCTGTCGGGCCGTCAGCAGCTGTATCAGGATCATCCGTGGATGCGTGCTTTTGGTGAAAGCCTGGTGGCTTATCGCCCGCCTATCGACACCCGCAGCGTCAGTGAAATGCGCCAGATCCCGCCAAACGGCTTCCCGGAAAAAGCACTTAACTTCCTGACGCCGCACCAGAAATGGGGCATTCACTCCACCTACAGTGAAAACCTGCTGATGCTGACGCTTTCTCGCGGTGGACCGATTGTCTGGATCAGCGAAACCGATGCCCGCGAACTGACCATTGTCGATAACGACTGGGTGGAAGTGTTTAACGCCAACGGCGCGCTGACAGCTCGTGCGGTTGTTAGTCAGCGCGTACCGCCGGGCATGACCATGATGTATCACGCCCAGGAACGCATTATGAATATCCCCGGCTCGGAAGTAACCGGCATGCGCGGCGGCATTCATAACTCGGTCACCCGCGTTTGTCCGAAACCGACGCATATGATTGGCGGTTACGCGCAGCTGGCCTGGGGCTTCAACTACTACGGCACCGTCGGCTCGAACCGCGACGAATTTATCATGATCCGCAAGATGAAGAACGTTAACTGGCTGGATGATGAAGGTCGCGATCAGGTACAGGAGGCGAAAAAATGAAAATCCGTTCGCAAGTCGGCATGGTGCTTAACCTCGACAAATGTATCGGCTGCCATACCTGTTCGGTGACCTGCAAAAACGTCTGGACCGGTCGCGAAGGCATGGAGTACGCATGGTTTAACAACGTCGAAACCAAACCGGGCATTGGTTATCCGAAAAACTGGGAAGATCAGGAAGAGTGGCAAGGCGGCTGGGTCCGTGATGTGAATGGCAAGATACGCCCGCGTCTGGGTAGCAAGATGGGGGTAATAACCAAAATCTTCGCCAACCCGGTGGTGCCGCAGATTGATGATTACTACGAACCTTTCACCTTCGACTACGAACATTTGCATAGCGCGCCAGAAGGTAAACATATTCCCACCGCCCGCCCGCGTTCGCTGATCAACGGTAAGCGGATGGACAAAGTGATCTGGGGGCCAAACTGGGAAGAACTGCTGGGCGGCGAGTTCGAAAAACGCGCCCGCGACCGCAACTTCGAAGCCATGCAAAAGGAGATGTACGGGCAGTTTGAAAACACCTTCATGATGTACCTGCCGCGCCTGTGCGAACACTGCCTCAATCCCAGCTGCGTGGCGACCTGCCCCAGCGGCGCTATCTACAAACGCGAAGAAGACGGCATTGTGCTGATCGATCAGGATAAATGCCGTGGCTGGCGTTTGTGCATTAGCGGTTGTCCGTACAAAAAAATCTACTTCAACTGGAAAAGCGGCAAGTCAGAAAAATGTATCTTCTGTTACCCGCGAATTGAGTCAGGCCAACCCACTGTGTGCTCAGAAACCTGCGTGGGTCGCATCCGGTATCTGGGCGTGCTGCTTTACGACGCCGACCGCATTGAGGAAGCGGCGAGCACAGAACGCGAGGTTGATCTCTATGAACGCCAGTGCGAAGTGTTCCTCGATCCGCACGATCCCTCAGTGATCGAGGAAGCCCTGAAACAAGGTATTCCACAAAACGTGATTGAAGCTGCCCAGCGTTCGCCAGTCTACAAAATGGCAATGGACTGGAAACTGGCGCTACCGTTGCACCCTGAATATCGCACCCTGCCGATGGTCTGGTACGTTCCTCCGTTGTCGCCGATTCAGTCCTACGCTGATGCGGGCGGTTTGCCGAAAAGCGAAGGCGTGCTGCCCGCCATCGAAAGCCTGCGTATTCCGGTGCAATATCTCGCCAATATGTTGAGTGCCGGCGATACCGGCCCGGTACTGCGGGCGCTAAAAAGGATGATGGCGATGCGCCACTATATGCGTTCACAAACCGTAGAAGGCGTAACGGATACCCGCGCCATCGACGAAGTGGGTTTGAGCGTCGCTCAGGTCGAAGATATGTATCGCTATCTCGCTATCGCCAACTATGAAGATCGTTTTGTCATTCCGACCAGTCATCGTGAAATGGCGGGCGACGCCTTCGCAGAACGCAACGGCTGCGGCTTTACTTTTGGCGACGGTTGCCACGGCTCGGACAGCAAATTCAACCTGTTCAATAGTAGCCGAATTGATGCCATCGACATTACCGAAGTACGCAATAAAGCGGAGGGCGAATAATGCAGATCCTCAAAGTGATCGGCCTGTTGATGGAGTATCCGGACGAGCTGTTATGGGAAAGCAAGGAGGATGCGCTGGCGTTGATCCGCCGCGACGCGCCGATGCTTACGGATTTCACCAACAACCTGCTTAACGCGCCGCTGCTGGATAAACAGGCCGAATGGTGCGAAGTGTTTGACCGTGGACGTACCACATCGCTGCTGCTGTTCGAACATGTTCATGCCGAGTCCCGCGATCGAGGCCAGGCAATGGTGAACCTGCTGGCGGAGTATGAAAAGGTCGGTCTGCAACTGGATTGTCGGGAACTGCCTGATTATCTGCCGCTGTATCTAGAATACTTAAGCGTACTGCCGGACGACCAGGCGAAAGAAGGGTTACTCAACGTTGCGCCGATCCTCGCCCTGCTTGGCGGACGTTTAAAACAACGCGAGGCACCGTGGTATTCGTTGTTTGACGCCCTACTGCATCTGGCGGGTAGTACACTTTCAAGTGACAGTGTCACTAAACAGATTCGCAGTGAAGAGCGCGATGACACCCGCCAGGCGCTGGATGCGGTGTGGGAAGAGGAACAGGTGAAGTTTATTGAAGATAACGCCACGGCGTGTGACAGCTCGCCACTTAATCAATATCAGCGACGCTTTAGCCAGGATGTCGCGCCACAGTATGTCGACATCAGTGCGGGAGGTGGGAAATGATTCAGTATCTGAACGTCTTTTTTTACGATATCTACCCGTACTTGTGTGGCACGGTTTTTATCCTTGGAAGCTGGCTGCGCTACGATTACGGGCAGTATAGCTGGCGCGCCGCCTCCAGCCAGATGCTGGATAAACGCGGGATGGTGCTGTGGTCGAACTTGTTCCATATCGGCATTCTCGGGATCTTCTTCGGTCATCTGTTCGGCATGTTAACGCCGCACTGGATGTACGCGTGGTTTCTGCCGGTGGCGGTAAAACAACAGATGGCGATGGTGCTCGGTGGTATTTGCGGTGTATTAACGTTGATTGGCGGTGCGGGGCTGCTGGTGCGTCGTTTAACAAATCCGCGTATCAGGGCGACGTCTTCTGGTGCGGATATCCTGATCCTCGCCATTTTGTTAATTCAGTGCATTCTTGGGTTAACCACCATTCCCTTTTCAGCACAACATCCGGACGGCAGTGAAATGATGAAGCTGGTGGGCTGGGCGCAAAGCATCGTCACTTTCCAGGGCGGCGCATCGACGCATCTTGATGGCGTAGCTTATATCTTTCGCGTTCATCTGGTATTAGGAATGACCATCTTCCTGCTCTTCCCGTTCACCCGACTGGTGCATGTGTGGAGCGCGCCATTTGAGTACTTTACTCGTCGCTATCAGATTGTGCGTTCGCGGCGTTAATCATCACCCTGGCCGGATAGCCCTTCGCTCTCCGGCCAGTTGCAGGCTATGATAGTTCTCCAGCCACAGGAGAACATTAATGAAACCGCAGGTTTACCACGTCGATGCTTTTACCTCTCAACCGTTTCGCGGCAATTCTGCCGGTGTTGTTTTCCCTGCCGATAATCTCAGTGAAGCGCAAATGCAACTTATCGCCCGCGAGTTAGGGCATTCGGAAACTGCTTTTCTGCTGAACAGCGACGACAGCGATGTGCGCATCCGCTACTTTACGCCAACAGTTGAAGTGCCGATTTGCGGTCACGCGACCGTGGCAGCACATTATGTACGTTCGAAGGTATTAGGTTTGGGAAATTGCACGGTCTGGCAAACGTCGCAGGCAGGAAAACACCGCGTGACTATCGAAAAGCACAACGATGATTATCGTATTTCGTTGGAACAAGGTTCTCCTGGCTTTGAGCCACCGCTGGAAGGTGAAACACGTGCGGCGATTATCAACGCGCTTCATCTCACTGAAGACGATATTCTGCCAGGCTTGCCAATTCAGGTGGCAACAACAGGACACTCAAAAGTGATGATTCCGCTGAAACCAGAGGTGGATATCGACGCCCTTTCGCCTGATCTTGCTGCGCTGACCGCTATCAGCAAACAGATTGGCTGCAATGGTTTCTTTCCCTTCCAGATCCGTCCGGGCAAAAACGAAACCGATGGTCGCATGTTCTCGCCTGCGATTGGTATTGTGGAAGATCCGGTGACCGGCAATGCCAATGGTCCGATGGGTGCATGGTTGGTACATCACAACGTATTGCCCCACGATGGCAGCATGTTGCGTGTTAAAGGCCATCAGGGGCGTGCATTGGGGCGTGACGGTGTGATTGATGTGACGGTGACAATTCGCGATAACCAGCCGGAGAAAGTGACTATTTCTGGTACAGCGGTGATTTTATTTCATGCCGAGTGGGCAATTGATCTTTAAAACCGTTGCCATATACGGCAGAAAAACAAATTGCCTGATGCGCTTCGCTTATCAGGCCTACAACCGCCGGATTAGGCGTTTACGCCGCATCCGGCACTCTGGCACCAACTATTTCCCCGCTTCCGGATGCGTATCAAACGCTGCCATCACCTGCGCCAGCTCATCCACAGTAAACCCATGTTTCGCATCATCCACGCCCAGTCCAAACTGCTCCTGCATCACGGCATACAAGGACGCCGCATCTGGCAAATTCTGCTGCTCTGCTACGTGACCATTTTCATAATGGGTGAAATGAAAATTGGTCAACGTCAGCTTGCCACCGTCCGGCAAATGGCGGCACATTAACAAATGATGGCGAAAATGCGATTGTGGCCAGTGCGCCGACCAGAAATTACCCATCACATAATCGCTTTGTTGCTGCTCGCAGAGATCAAAACGGTACATCGACTGCCAGTGCTGATGATGATTAAACTGCAACACCCAGTCGCCCCCTTCCTGTAACAGCCGATATTCGCCATGTGGCGTTGTTTGCGCGATATCCGGCACTAAACGGATTGGCGCGGTCAGCGTCTGACCACCAAAACCAACGTCGGCAATCCATTGTTCACCTTCCAGTTCTACCAACAGCAAACGGTGCGTGCGCGGCGGTAATGATGGTGGATTAGATAACACTACGCGCCCTAACAGACTACGTACATGAAAACCCAGCTCGCGTAAAACCCGCTCAAACACGCCATTCTGTTCAAAGCAATAACCGCCACGCCGGGCGAACACCAATTTCTCTTCCAGAGATTGATCATCAAGCTGCATTTCCCTCGGCAGCAGAACATCAAGATTTTCAAATGGAATGGTGCAATTGTGTTTCAGGTGTAATGCACGAAGCGTATCGATATTGACCGCAGCAGCTCCCGACCAGTTAATGCGGGCAAAATAATGATTCAGAATGGGCGTCATCAGGCGTTTCCGTTAGTGGTTTTATCCAGTGCGCCATAAAACCCCGTCCTTCAGGGTGGGGATATAAGGCGCGGTTTTCCACCTAACCAGGTGTTTGCTGTTGTTCAATGTATTGGCGGATGACGGATATTGGCGCACATCCGCAGCTACTGGCAAAATAGCTGGGACTCCACAAAACGCCTT
>NZ_VATP01000035.1:0-3029 GCF_005781125.1 Escherichia sp. E2748 | reverse complement strand
CTTTAAAAATCTGGATCAAGCTGAAAATTGAAACACTGAACAACGAAAGTTGTTCGTGAGTCTCTCAAATTTTCGCAACACGATGATGAATCGAAAGAAACATCTTCGGGTTGTGAGGTTAAGCGACTAAGCGTACACGGTGGATGCCCTGGCAGTCAGAGGCGATGAAGGACGTGCTAATCTGCGATAAGCGTCGGTAAGGTGATATGAACCGTTATAACCGGCGATTTCCGAATGGGGAAACCCAGTGTGATTCGTCACACTATCATTAACTGAATCCATAGGTTAATGAGGCGAACCGGGGGAACTGAAACATCTAAGTACCCCGAGGAAAAGAAATCAACCGAGATTCCCCCAGTAGCGGCGAGCGAACGGGGAGCAGCCCAGAGCCTGAATCAGTGTGTGTGTTAGTGGAAGCGTCTGGAAAGGCGTGCGATACAGGGTGACAGCCCCGTACACAAAAATGCACATGCTGTGAGCTCGATGAGTAGGGCGGGACACGTGGTATCCTGTCTGAATATGGGGGGACCATCCTCCAAGGCTAAATACTCCTGACTGACCGATAGTGAACCAGTACCGTGAGGGAAAGGCGAAAAGAACCCCGGCGAGGGGAGTGAAAAAGAACCTGAAACCGTGTACGTACAAGCAGTGGGAGCCTCTTTATGGGGTGACTGCGTACCTTTTGTATAATGGGTCAGCGACTTATATTCTGTAGCAAGGTTAACCGAATAGGGGAGCCGAAGGGAAACCGAGTCTTAACTGGGCGTTAAGTTGCAGGGTATAGACCCGAAACCCGGTGATCTAGCCATGGGCAGGTTGAAGGTTGGGTAACACTAACTGGAGGACCGAACCGACTAATGTTGAAAAATTAGCGGATGACTTGTGGCTGGGGGTGAAAGGCCAATCAAACCGGGAGATAGCTGGTTCTCCCCGAAAGCTATTTAGGTAGCGCCTCGTGAATTCATCTCCGGGGGTAGAGCACTGTTTCGGCAAGGGGGTCATCCCGACTTACCAACCCGATGCAAACTGCGAATACCGGAGAATGTTATCACGGGAGACACACGGCGGGTGCTAACGTCCGTCGTGAAGAGGGAAACAACCCAGACCGCCAGCTAAGGTCCCAAAGTCATGGTTAAGTGGGAAACGATGTGGGAAGGCCCAGACAGCCAGGATGTTGGCTTAGAAGCAGCCATCATTTAAAGAAAGCGTAATAGCTCACTGGTCGAGTCGGCCTGCGCGGAAGATGTAACGGGGCTAAACCATGCACCGAAGCTGCGGCAGCGACACTATGTGTTGTTGGGTAGGGGAGCGTTCTGTAAGCCTGTGAAGGTGTGCTGTGAGGCATGCTGGAGGTATCAGAAGTGCGAATGCTGACATAAGTAACGATAAAGCGGGTGAAAAGCCCGCTCGCCGGAAGACCAAGGGTTCCTGTCCAACGTTAATCGGGGCAGGGTGAGTCGACCCCTAAGGCGAGGCCGAAAGGCGTAGTCGATGGGAAACAGGTTAATATTCCTGTACTTGGTGTTACTGCGAAGGGGGGACGGAGAAGGCTATGTTGGCCGGGCGACGGTTGTCCCGGTTTAAGCGTGTAGGCTGGTTTTCCAGGCAAATCCGGAAAATCAAGGCTGAGGCGTGATGACGAGGCACTACGGTGCTGAAGCAACAAATGCCCTGCTTCCAGGAAAAGCCTCTAAGCATCAGGTAACATCAAATCGTACCCCAAACCGACACAGGTGGTCAGGTAGAGAATACCAAGGCGCTTGAGAGAACTCGGGTGAAGGAACTAGGCAAAATGGTGCCGTAACTTCGGGAGAAGGCACGCTGATGGTAGGTGAAGCGACTTGCTCGTGGAGCTGAAATCAGTCGAAGATACCAGCTGGCTGCAACTGTTTATTAAAAACACAGCACTGTGCAAACACGAAAGTGGACGTATACGGTGTGACGCCTGCCCGGTGCCGGAAGGTTAATTGATGGGGTTAGCGCAAGCGAAGCTCTTGATCGAAGCCCCGGTAAACGGCGGCCGTAACTATAACGGTCCTAAGGTAGCGAAATTCCTTGTCGGGTAAGTTCCGACCTGCACGAATGGCGTAATGATGGCCAGGCTGTCTCCACCCGAGACTCAGTGAAATTGAACTCGCTGTGAAGATGCAGTGTACCCGCGGCAAGACGGAAAGACCCCGTGAACCTTTACTATAGCTTGACACTGAACATTGAGCCTTGATGTGTAGGATAGGTGGGAGGCTTTGAAGTGTGGACGCCAGTCTGCATGGAGCCGACCTTGAAATACCACCCTTTAATGTTTGATGTTCTAACGTAGACCCGTGATCCGGGTTGCGGACAGTGTCTGGTGGGTAGTTTGACTGGGGCGGTCTCCTCCTAAAGAGTAACGGAGGAGCACGAAGGTTGGCTAATCCTGGTCGGACATCAGGAGGTTAGTGCAATGGCATAAGCCAGCTTGACTGCGAGCGTGACGGCGCGAGCAGGTGCGAAAGCAGGTCATAGTGATCCGGTGGTTCTGAATGGAAGGGCCATCGCTCAACGGATAAAAGGTACTCCGGGGATAACAGGCTGATACCGCCCAAGAGTTCATATCGACGGCGGTGTTTGGCACCTCGATGTCGGCTCATCACATCCTGGGGCTGAAGTAGGTCCCAAGGGTATGGCTGTTCGCCATTTAAAGTGGTACGCGAGCTGGGTTTAGAACGTCGTGAGACAGTTCGGTCCCTATCTGCCGTGGGCGCTGGAGAACTGAGGGGGGCTGCTCCTAGTACGAGAGGACCGGAGTGGACGCATCACTGGTGTTCGGGTTGTCATGCCAATGGCACTGCCCGGTAGCTAAATGCGGAAGAGATAAGTGCTGAAAGCATCTAAGCACGAAACTTGCCCCGAGATGAGTTCTCCCTGACTCTTTGAGAGTCCTGAAGGAACGTTGAAGACGACGACGTTGATAGGCCGGGTGTGTAAGCGCAGCGATGCGTTGAGCTAACCGGTACTAATGAACCGTGAGGCTTAACCTTACAACGCCGAAG
>NZ_VATP01000034.1:0-3755 GCF_005781125.1 Escherichia sp. E2748 | reverse complement strand
CTGTACTGCACCAAGTTTACGGGTACAAAAAACCCGCTCAGTGGCGGGTTGCTATCACAGCTATATATTTACTTATTATGCCGTTACTAACATTTATCTTCGACATATAATCGAAAACAAGGTTTGCTTAAAACTCTGCTTTCATTTTATCCGGGAATTTTTTATTTGCAGCATAATAACTACCAAGTACATAAGCGTTCATTTGCTGCTCTACATCAACCCGACATGCCACACTAGAACAAGCTCCACTGATAAGCCCAAAAGAACTCCCTTTAGCAGAGAGATCAGCTTTGATTTCCTCTACAGTGTTTTTCCCCATAGCAACTACACACCCTGTCACAATATATCTAGCCTTCACATCATCCATGCTAAGGATAGTAGTTTTCGCAATTTTGCTGTATCCATCATTTTTATAAACATCCATGGCAAACGCACGGCAATCTGTATAATACGGACTTGCTTTAACTTGCGAATACTCAGGTAATTTCATACCTGCACAACCAACTAAACAAAAACCTATCGCTGCTATTAATACCTTTTTCATTACAGTCATAACCTAGAAGCATCATTGAAACTAATTTATTAAATAACCATCGAGTTTCTGGAATACAGACGTTAACCATCTCTCCAAAATCTAAAAGATAATAAGAAAAAATGTTTAACGCACCAATCCATTTCATAGTTTCATGAGACATCAGGCACAAAAAAACCCGCTCAGCAGCGGGTTTTTGACATTTACCAACGGTAGACATACAAGGCCCATCGTTGAGAAAATCTTATCCATATTTTTTGAAAAATGCAAGCATCACGTCGACATCTTCGGCGAAAATTATCTATCTTGTCACTTTTCTCAATTGCGATTCAGCATACGCTTCTTCCTGCCAGCACTTTGTAACCAGTTTATTAATAACGTCTGCATATCCTTTGTACCACTGATAATCCGTCAGGTCCGGTACCAGTTTCTGGACATGATGCCGCGCCAGTGTGGTTGGTAAACGGCTAAACCGGTTGCCATTGCAACGCCCACAAATCTTATAAACAGGCACACCATGAAGCCGGGTTCTTTTTTCATCCAGGACAATACCTTTACCCTTACACCCTCTGCACGCTGTGCTGACTTCTCCCTTACCATGGCAATGCTGACATAGTTCCTTCACCCACTCTTCCTTGATAACAGATTCCCCGCTTCTGGAGTGTTTCACCACTTCGCGCAATACATTATGAAATCCAGTACCAGCACAATGCTCACAGCGAGCCTTACTTGCCGCAGACCTGGAATAATCAGCAAAGGCAAAATTCACAAGGTAAGGGATGATCTGTAACCGGGTTTCTTCACTCAATTTGTTCAATGTCGGGTTATCCAGTGCCATCGCGTAATTGAGCAGACCTTCAATCGCAAATTGAGGATCCTGAACACCAACTTTTGCCAGGAATAAGGCAAACCCAAGCGGTGCTTTCGACTGCACCATCCCCTGCGCAGCCATCACATCCGTAATCGTTAAACCACCTGAGCCTGTCGCCGGTGCGTCATCGCTCAATTTTGGAGATTTTGGGGAGTAATATTTTGGTAAGGCTTCAAGGTTCATGCTCGTTCTCCACTTACGCCAATACGCCAATTGCCAGCGCACGATCGATAAAACGAAATATCAGCTCCAGCTGAGAGCCATACTTCTCTTCAAATGCCACGGTATCCGCATGCAGCTCGTCGTGATGCTTTCTGCACAAAGGCAACACAAAGAGGTCATGCGCTTTTGTACCCATTCCACCCTGACCGTGGCCTATCAGGTGGTGGGGATCATCAGCAGGCTTTCCACAACATGCACACGGCTGTGTCTTAACCCAGCGCGTGTACTTTTCATTAACCCAGCGGCGGCGTTTTGGGCGTAACATAAAAGACTCCGGCGACTCCGGATCCACTTTCAGCGCCAGCACATTTTTCGCTTTATCCTGGATGATGCTGGTGGCAGGAACCGAAGGCACAAGGTCACTTTCCCGGGTGACAGACGGCACAGCAGGTTTCGGTAATCTCAGCGCCTTACGGGCTGCGCTTTCAGGTAAGGCATCCGCCAGGTCATTACGAATCAGCCACCAGCACAGTTCCGGCATTGTCACGGCATGGTTATCATCAAAACCGAGATCCCGACGGACTACAGACAACACCCAGCGGGCACAGTTATCCGTTGCCATTGATTCCAGCCGTTCCGTGAACTGATCGCGCAGCTGGTTATCGCAGTGCCAGCACAGACGGATTGCGCCCGGAGCGTGTCGCATTGTGGTCATGTTCTCGCTGTGCCAGTCGGAATGAGGCCATTGGCAGCCTTTTTCACGAAGTAACCAGCTTTCAAGACATTCCACGCCACCAGCACGACGGATCACTGCCTCATTGCGGAACACGGCCCGAACGGCAGGATCATCCGCCAGCGGTTGTGATGCCGCCGGAACGGCACCACTGGCGAAAGATGAATAACGTTCCGGCTCAGGCTCCAGCAGGACACGCCCCTGCATAAACAGGGGCATCAGCTCTGAACCTGGCCTGAACAATACGATCCCCATACGCGGGGCAATTTCAGGGGTCAGTAGTGCTCTCACGGTCACCTCAATGAACGGTATCGAGCAGCTTTAACAGCTCAGGGAATCGGGATTCGAAGAAATGCGGCTGCGTCTCGCGCGGATTTGCGGGACTGGTGATGTTCTTGCCGAACATGCAGCCTTTCGCTGTCAGCAACCAGAATTTTTTGATGTTGTTAATCGCGGTACGGCTGTATCGTTCGCGCTGCTCGACGATCCCCAGCTTCACCATCTGGTGATATGCCTGATTAGCCGTCAGGCGGATACCATACTGTTTCAGCAGTGCACTCAGTGACAGTGTCGGGCGACTTGAGCCATCGTGTGCATCAGCAGGAGCATCAATGGCATAGCGCGGTGCCAGATTCGGTAAGCCAACAGCCTCCTGGAGTTTCTGACAGGCACCAAGCACTGAAGAGTTAGACAGGTTTAACTCCCGGCGCATAAAGTCCAGCAGAATCACTCCAGCCTGCATCTTGTCAGCAGCCTGCCCGGATAATTTTTCCGGTGCGCTGGTTACCATATCGAAAGTACGGATCACCTTCAGATGGAATGACGGGCTGATCCACATTGCATAGGCATACACCAGTTCTTTGCAGACATACGTCCCCTGGTTATTTCCGCCATTAATGACGCTAACTGGTTGATTTTGTTCCAGAGGCGGAATTCCACCCTCGGTGAAAAGTTGTTCAATCAATTCACAGGTTTGCTTATTGGAGAGCCAGTATTTCGGGCGGTTTTTTTGTTCTCCCCCGGCTGCCCTGTGCAGATCGTTCAGGCTGTAACGCCCATAAGCATCACGACGAACTTCAATACCATCAATGACCATCAGATTATTCATACTTCGTTTCTCCTCTTAATCAGGCGGCTGCACCCGCCGTTTTCTCGTACTTACTGATAGTGATCTCGACCTTCCCTCCCGGGATAACCGGTCCCCACTCAACCAGCATTCTTTTCACCTGACTGTCGTCTTCCCACACACCCGCGTGGGTCAGGGCGTCAAACATCGCCTTGTTATAGTTGTCCAGATCGCGGATCCGGTTATCCGGAGGAAACAACACGATCTCCACTGAAGCAGGTGCCGACGTTGGTTTCGGCAGACGACGTAACTGCTCAACTATTGCTGCGCACGCCGCGCTCTGGAATTTGCGCCCCGCTGCGCTTATCAGACTCTTACCAGCAAACGCCCC
>NZ_VATP01000033.1:0-38253 GCF_005781125.1 Escherichia sp. E2748 | reverse complement strand
GTGCTGCGTGTCACTGCGCAACAGGCGGCCCAGCTCATCACGCTCCTGCCGCTCATTACGCATCCCGCCTTCTGTGCCCTGCGTCTGGATGATGACCGGAAATCCGCTCGCATTCAGCACAAATATCCGTATCAGACCGTCCGGACGCTGTTCACTCGTCAGCCGTCCGTCCTCATCGTGACTGAACCGGTAAAGCGCCCCGTTGCCGTTGCTCAGGCTGGCAATCCATCCCTCCGCGGTATAATGCCAGCGCGTCTCCCGTTTCTCTTCATCCGTGTGGCGCGCCAGCAGCCCGCGCGGCGTATACTGCCAGGACTGTACGCTGCCCGTGATGCGACGGTGGCTGCTCAGTAACCCCAGCGCGTTCCAGGTGTAACGGTCCTGCTGTTTACCGGGGTGGCTGACCGTCTCCGGCAGCCCCAGACGGTTATAGCTGATGCGTACCGTTTTCCCTTCCGCGTCCGTCACCGCCGTCAGATTGCCGTCTTCATCGTATTCATAACCCGTGGCGCGCCCCGAACAGTCGGTGTAACGCGTCAGTTGACCGCGCGCATCGTGCGCCAGCGCAACCTCGCCGCCCCGCGCATCCGTGCGGCTGACCGCCAGCCCCTGTTCATCATACCCGTAGCGCGTGACGCGTCCTTCCGGGTCTGTCTCCCGTATCACCTGACCGTGTTCGTTGTAATCCGCCTTCCATACGTGGTCGTCATCCAGTGCCCGGCGCGTGATTTCAGCAAAGCTGCCGTTCCACTGCGTCTGTGTCACCCGCCCTGCCGGGTCCGTCTCTTTCACCACCCGGCTCAGGGTGTCGTATTCCAGCGTTACCCTGCATTCGCCGGGGAGTTCCACCGCTACCGGAAAATGGTTTTCGTTGTACCTGAAGCGGTACATTCCGCCGCCCGGCGTCCGGTGAGCAGTCACATACGTATCTTCATCAAACCACCACTGCCACTTCTGCTCCGGCCTGCCAGTTACCACCGTCTGCCCACCAGCAAAATCATAGTGGAACCGGTAATCCTCACCGTCGCTGGTTGAGTGCTCCACCACCCTGGGAACCCCCTCAATCTCTTCCCAGCGGTAGGTACAGGTAAAGCCCGTCGCGTTGCGGTGCTCTGTCATCAGGCCATTTTCATAGGCAAACTGGCGTACCGTCACACCGGCCCCGTTCACCACGCCAGTCAGTTGCCCGTTATCGTCGTAGCGATATTCCACCAGGTTACCGGGACGGCCGCCTTTCACCAGTTCAATATGCGAAAGTCTTTCCCCTGCCGGCGTCATTGTGCGGTGCAGTAACAGATGGTGCCCGCTGCTGGAAGCCACCCGCACCAGCCTGCCGTTCTCACGCCCGAAAGCAATTCGCTGCCGGTACGGTGTCTCCATAAAAAGTAATGGCGCGACGCCGTGGTCATCAAACTCATCAAACACGTAGTAGCTGCGGTCGGTGTAATGCAGCACATAGCGTCCGTCATGCAGGCGGCTAAGGTAAAACTGCTCTTCGGGGTCAAATATCTGGTGACCCGGTGTCAGCATCGCTTTCGGATAACTTAACTCCCGACCTTGTCCGCCAATCAGAGTGATATGTTCCTCATCAGCTCGCAGGGTTATTTCCCAGTTCAGCCGCCATCCTCTGCCCAGCAATCCTTCAGTTTCCAGGTGGCTGGCATAAAAGCGCAAACAGGTAACAGGCAGACGACCCGGCAGGGTGAAATCCGTTTCCGGCAGCAGAATTTTTTGCCCTGTAGTGACATCCACCGGGTTACTGAACAACCCCATAGCGACCTCGGAAACGGCCATCCCGGTAATTTCGCCGCCAATAAATTTGGCCGCGCATTTTGTGCCAAATTTCGACCCCATCTTTGCCGCCTGGCGTGCGGCTCCGGCAAGTCCGCCAAGCATTCCGGCGACCACATACAGCACATCCACCACCTGACGCAGCCAGTCAGGGATTTCCGGGCTGATTTCCAGTACCGTTTGTGTACCACCGCCGAGAAAGACATTGGGGGAGCCGTCCTCAATCACTGCATCACACTCAGTGTGGTCATCCTTGCGGGCAGCTGGCTGGCTGTTGATGTAGATGTTGCCGGAACCCTGGGCAATGCGGATTTCCGGGGAATGGTCTTCGCATATCACCGTACTCAGTACGGCGCGGGCGGCCGGGCGACTGTTGGTGCTGACATTATCAGAACCGGTCAGAATTTTTCCCACTGTGGAATGTATCGAGCGCCCGATGGCTTCTCCCAGTTGCAGGACTCCGGAAGCTATCTGATCAGCCAGAAAACTCAAAATCAGCCCAGCCAAAAAGCCGCAGGTAACAAAAGCAAAGCTGGCGACGGCAATAATGGCGATACCTATGATGGCCCCTATCAAAAACCCGGCAAGGGCGCTGGTGTGGTAGATGGGATCATCCACCCGTGCGGCTTCATACATGACAAAACCTCCCTGTTTTTTTAGCTTTTAGCAGGCTGAAAACTGGTCAACCATGCAGTCCATAGCTGGTCGGTATGCTCATCAAAAGGACGCTGACTGGTCAGCGTCAACACCAGTACCTTTGCTGGCCCGGTGATAAACCCGGCTTGACGCTGGTACACTTCTGTTTTT
Source organism: Escherichia sp. E2748 (assembly GCF_005781125.1). NCBI lineage: Bacteria > Pseudomonadati > Pseudomonadota > Gammaproteobacteria > Enterobacterales > Enterobacteriaceae > Escherichia > Escherichia sp. E2748. The sequence continues at coordinate 35,655 of NZ_VATP01000033.1, read as the reverse complement.
CCAGAACGATGAGTTGCGAGAATCTGTTCACCTGTCATGGCAGCTTCGCCAGTTCCCGCCAGTGCCGTTCCCCGCGAAAGTACCCGGTGCTGGCCCAGGTTTTTTTTCATCAAGGCTATCTGGCGGTCAATATAGGTGGTCAGGTTTTCATCGGACCTGAGCGTATCGCGGGAAATATTCAGACTGGGAGTTGCCCTCTCATTGCCCGACGGGACGAAGATATTGACGGTGCGATCAAGAAAAGTTTCAGGCAGGGCAAAGCTGCCCTCCTGAATACGGTAAAGGCTGGTCATAGATAAAATCCTTTTATTATTTTTTATTCAGAAGCATCCGGAGTGGATAACGGGGCAATATCATCCGCAGTAATGGCTTTTCCGCCATCCGGGTTCATATCAATGCCACTGCCAATGAGTTGCATAACATCGCTGGTGTGCAGTAAAAGTTGTTTTCCGCAAAACTCAATCGAGCCATCCTTGTGTAATACAAGCGCTGCATTGCCGCAACGAAGGGTAAATTGATCGCCAACATCCAGACGATATGTCGTTCCGACATTGATGGTTTGAGCCAGTTTGACGGAAAGACCATCATTTTTTGTGATGGTGGCATTACGGTCTTCTCCCACGCTGATGGTTTCATTTTTGACAATGGTTTTTGTGCGGTCGACCATGATCGTGTGGGTTTCATTGTTTTTTACCGTAGTATTCAGGTCTTTTTCCGCGTGGAACTTCACTTCTTCCGCACCCGTTTTATCGTCAAAGCGCAGCATATTTCCGTTAGTCGGCCCTCCCTGCAATGAGTGGCTGAATATCCCACTCTGCGACGCCATGCCCGGCAGCCCCCACGGCGGCATGGTGTCCTGGTTATAGGTGCGCCCCACGATGATGGGCAAATCCGGATCGCCGTTTTTGAAATCCACCAGTACTTCCTGGCCAATACGCGGGATCTGGATCATGCCAAATCCTTTCCCTGCCCACGGATAGCTGACACGGACCCAGCAGGAGCTGTTTTCGTCATTGTTACCGTAACGATCCCAGCCAAACTGCAGCTTCACCCGGCCATATTTATCCGTCCAGATTTCCTGCCCCGCCGGGCCGGTGACAATGGCGCTCTGCGGGCCTTTGGTGTGGGGTTTGCTCAGGGTTCGTTGTGGGCGGTAAACTTCGCTGGTGGGGTGCAGTTCAAACGTGGTGACATAGGTAAAATGCTGATCCTGACCGCTGTGCTGCGCATTATCCCGTAAAAACAGCGTGGTCTGTACCAGCAGGTATTCCTGATTAATTTCTGCCGTCGGGTGATTCATCAATGTAAAGGTGTACCCGGTCATGAGGGTACGGATATGACCGGCCCCATGTGCCCGGCTGCCTGGGCTGCGCTGCGCTTCCATACGAATGCGCGTCAGCATCTCGCCTTCGCCCGTAGTGAAGTAATCACCAGGCCATTCGTAATGCTCGTATTCAGCATGACCGGTATCACGCGGACTGGCCACGGTACTTTTAAGCAGCGAACGAGGCTTCATAAAATCAAAATCGTCCATCACCCACTTTCCAGTACGCAGCCTCTCACTGGCCGTAATGGTGTGGATAAATTCCTTATCCAGTTTCAGCCCTTCCTGGTGCCACTCCACCAGCGGCGAGTCAGGGCACGCTTTATGACCATTGATGGCATCCGCCAGCACCAGCGTGTGGCTGTTCTCGCTGTGCTCAAACCACCAGTAAATCCCCCATTCCTGCATCAGGCGCTGGATGAAATCGAAGTCGGTTTCACCATACTGCACCTGCCAGGCGCGGGGTGGATAATTTTCCACCAGCCGCTTTTCCACCGGAAAAGAATATTCATCCAGTACTTCATCGAGAATATCCACCACGGTTTTATTCTGGAACGCTTTGTAGTCGCTGGTGTGGGTCAGCAGCTTCAGCCACGGCTCAATGCGTAATTCATACGTTACCGAACGGCTCTCATGGCCGACTACCCTCGCCGCCGTCACCAGCCCGCTGATATACCGTTTTCCGCCACCGTCCAGTTCGATACTGACGCACAGGTCTTTGCCCACCATCGGCTGAAGCGGCAGGTTGGCAGCGGGGGAAACGTACCCCAGGTTCAGGGCGTCCGGCGTTTTAAGCTGTACTGTGTAGGAAAACAGATTCCCAAGTCCTTCCGAACCATTCATGCCTGCAAACAAAAGCATCTGCGGCGGCACCGCACTCCCACTTACTGTGACGTTATGCGCCCCCGGACCACCGGCTGCAATCGACGCCGCCGCATCCTGAACTGCACCAGCCATATCCGATATCCCTGCTGCTGCAGCGGCAGCCTGCGCAGCAGCTACTGCGGCTTTAACCAGACCTGACGGTTCCGGCAACGCACCAAACAGGTCCGCTGCTGCCTGTTCTGCCATCTGCTCGGCGGCACCAGATACATCGGTTGCGGCTGAACCTGTGCTCATACCGCCACTTTCGCCAGCTATTGGTGGTGTGGTGATGACGGGTCCACCGTTTCCAACTGGTTTATTACCCGTAGATACAAAACTCATGATATTTGCTCCTTTAATACCGGATTAAAATTTGGATCCTGGCGGCCAATAAACTCGGGATATAACTATCCATTTACCATTTTTATAATGAAGCCAACATGTTAAATTTAGATCTTTATTGACATTCCAAAACATCTCCTTAATAGGAACATCTTTAAATTCAGGATTATTTGAAGGGTAAGTTCGTTCTATGCCACCATAATAAATACCCACAAAATCATGCCTTGGGTTTATAAAATAATGTTCAGGAGAACCATATTTTCTCACTAGTGAATCTTCATCATCCCCCCACTGAACATCTTTGTTATGCATCTCACTGGCAAAAATATCTAGAGTTACAAGTAATATCAATAACGTAAAAAATATAGCGATTTTCTTCTGAATCATTTTATTACACTCGCAACAGAAAACGTAGTTAAGGGATATACTAAATTCAAGTCAATACAGACACCTTCCAGGTAGCGTTCCCGAAGTTCCATCCCAACATTCATTAACGCGGCAGTATCTGTTTTATATTTAGACTCAGGCTTACCAAACTTATCAAGTTCATATTCATCCTCCAGATAACGAATCATATGTCCAATTTCATGAACTATATTTACCTGATAAAAACCACATATTGACTGATTCTCTGGTGCACATTTTTCTGATAACGAAGTATCTTTAAAATAAAAATGAGCAAACCGATTTTTCCAGTTAACATAAGGCCTGCCATCATCATTACCAGGAACGGTTCTTAATACGTCTACATTCCAGTGTTCTTTTTGATGGACCGGAATCATATTTATGCTGAAAGGCAATCTTTTACTCTTGAATTTCTCAGCAAAATCAGAGTCCCCTGAGACAGATAAAAATATCTTATCATTCCATCCATAACAGATTGCAGAAAATGATTCATATATAAAACTAACTTCATCCAGGTATGTCCAGTTATCTCCTACATTGTTCTGATTCACCCAGTTAAATTTCCATCTCATTAATAATGCAATGTCGCCTGTATCACTATTCAGGATATATTCGCCATGATCTGTATTCATCCTGAGATACTTCCCATCTTCTACGGTGTCAGGGCAAAACTTATGCATGAGTTTAATAAAGAATTCATGCGATAGATTTATTTTACTCTCTCCAACAACACCATCCACATGTGTTGTGAGCGAACCAGATTTATTCCCTGAAGAAGAACTCATGCTATTGACTCCTTTAATACTGGGGTAGAGATTTAGCCCACGACAGTCGTATTCCTGTTTTTTACATCCAACAAAATAGAATATTAATAAATTAGGATAATATTTGTACTTTACTCACTCTACTTTTCATCTGAGTTCTCCGTACAATCGGGTTCTGACATTGAACCATCCTACTGAAATACACCACTTCCCCTCTATCCAGTCGCAACGAATCCACATACCGCCCCTTGCTGTTCAGCTGCCAGAACCATCCATACCCTTGTTGTGCCAGCGTTAACATTTTTGCTGGCCAGCACGGTCACGGCAGGCAATTCCACAACTGGACCTACTCATCCGTACACCCCAGTCCCCGGCGCTGAACCACTTCACTGGCAAATGTTGCCCCGGTTTTTTTCATTATTCCTTTTTGTATTTTTTGCAGCGCGGGAAATGAGATTCTCCTGCATGAATCCTCTTCCCATATATCACCAGTTACAGGGCAAACTGAAAATAGTCCCCACACATCTGTCGCACCGGCGGAAGGAGAATCATAACCTACCCCAAAACTAAAATACCCAAGATGAAACGGGTTACCTTTTTTATCTTTCAGAGAACCGTCAAGAAAAACTCCAGGCAATTCCACATTATATTTTTCATTTTTTAGTGAAAAAACCAATAATGCCTGCGCCTGTGTTTCAGTAAGACCTGACTGGTTAACATTCGTTAGATCAAACCGCGGCACATTCCTGATAAGAATTTCAGCGCAACAATTCACGGATATGACCATGAAAAGCAATGCTGATATTAATTTACAGGACATGTTATCCTCTGCTTAACCATATTAATCACCCCCACTAACTCACTGGCATAACCGGTATGACCGGTATGACCGCCATTACTGCTTTTACCTGAATTAAAACCAGAATCAATCAATGCCTTCGCAAATTGCTCCGGTGATTTTTTATTTCTGACCGCATTACCAAATCGGATTGCAAAGGACTTTCCGCTAGTTGAAAAAGAGGTATAAGTGGCAACCCAAACCTTATTACTCCCCAGCGGGTGAACCTGCCCTGACTGTAAAGGTGTCGGACCATGCATGGAAAAATAGTTATTGTATTCTGTCGCGATTCGACCCTGCCCGTAAAAGGACTCCTTTGCGGCAAGCCCCAGGATATTTTCTACGGGCACATCAAGTCGTTTAGCGATTAATTCATATTCTTTCAGATATTGCTGTACAAACCTTACTACACCAGCGTTATTACAGGCTTTATCATAAGAACCAATGATTCACTCCTCATCTGATTATTTTTAATGCTGCCGGATATCCAGCCGCAGCGCATCCACATACCGCCCTTCGCTGTTCTGCTGCCAGAACCAGCCCTGTCCTTGCTGTGCCTGCGCAAGCATTTTGTCCGGCCAGCCCGGCCATGGCAGATGACGCACACCGGGCAGCTCCACTACCGGCGCGTCCGGCAGGTCGGTCAGTTCCCGACTGCGCTGCGGTACACGTCGCAAGCCGCGCAACCACTGTGCCCAGCGCGGCCCCGGTCGCCATAGCGCCCACAACTGGTCGGTCTGCTCCGCCAGTCGCCCGCAGCGTTCTGTCTGTGGTGAGACATGAGCTGCCGTCAACTGCGCCAGCCAGTACAGCCAGCCCTGCGTGTCATCCAGGCTCTCTTCCAGCCATTCTCGCCCGGCACGCTGGTAAATCACCAGCGGCCACGGTCTGCCCGTACTGTCTCGCGATGCGGTCAATACTCCGGTCAGCCACTCATCACGCCCGCCAATGGGTAAAAATCCCGGCGACAGAACAAAACTCCACGGCAATGGGTGGTGTTCCGGCAGCGCCGTTTTCTCACGCGGTGACAGGTGCATCCAACCGTCATTTATTCCGGCCTTCGCATCATCCGTTCCTTCCGGCAGAACAATATGCCGCCCCTGCCCCAGCCACGTCTGCTGGTTCAGCCACGCCTGCCACACCAGCCCTTCGTTCGCACTCACCCGCCAGCGTACATAGTCCCGCTGATCCGGTAGTCTGCCAAACATCGCCGGAGCCGATACTGCCGTAGCACGGCGCATCAGAGAATCCTCGTAGGGCAACTGAAGTTTTGCAGCAGCTCGCGATCCACCGGGTCAAAATCCCGTCCGGCGGTGATTTCCAGCACCACCCGCCGCCCGTCGAAGTTATACTCCACCTGCTGTGTTCCCCGTACCGCCGTCTCCTGCGACTTACCCGCATCCAGCAGGTGAAACAGCGCCCACGGTCCATTAGTCAGTAGCGTTGAGGTGTCCTGGCGAATGCGCGGGCTGGCGGTGATTTCTGCCATTGAGCCGTTGCGCGGCCCCGGCCAGTTCACTTTTAGCGGCCTGACCGGGCCATGAGCGTAACGCAGCACCTGGCCGTCGATATCAATCACCAGTTCAGTGATTGCAGGGTCCATATCCACGACGCGGACCTGCATCGCCCAGGAAAACTTTTTCCCGCCTTCCCCATTAAAAAAAACGCTGCGGATCTGTTTCGCCTCCTGAAATGGCATCAGGTCCGGTCCCTGTAAGGTCATATTGCCTTCGGTCGGTTTGTAGCGCCACGGGTTGCTGGCGGTATCCGCCAGCGGGGCCAGTTGCTTCGTCCAGAAGGCATCCAGCACACCGCCGCTAGCAAAGATACGGTTAAAATCGTCCGCGCTGACTTCCTGCGGGCTGTCGGTGAAGGGGTAGCGCCCGTCAATGGCATCACGGCACTCATCGCCGATCACCGCTTCCATCTGCGCGTTCAGCACTTCACCGGTGCCGGCGTTGATCTTTCGCGTTCCCTGCTGCGTGAGATCCAGCAGAATATTTTTCAGCGGTGCGGGCAGTTTTGCCGCTTCCAGTTGTAGTTTATCCGCCGCCGAAATGCGGCCCGGTAATGTGCTCGCGGCCAATGCACTGTCGGCGATAGTGAGCTGGGTGTAATATTCATTGAGCATCGTCAGCAGCGAATTTAACTGCGGTGCGCCGCCGCCCTGTCCGCTGTCCGTCCGCCCGGAAACCACTTCCCGCAGGGCGGCGAAACGGTCATCCACCAGCGATTTTTCCAGCCGCTCTTCCGGGTGGATGTCCTGCAATAGCTTTGCCGTCTGCACTGCTTTTCCCGCATTACCAGTGAGCCGGTCCTGCGCGCGCTGGGCCATCTGTTTTTGTCTGGCCTGCGCATCCAGCGGCGGTACCAGCGTGGTCTGCTCCACCACCGCTTTACTCAGGCGCATCAGAGGTGAGTCAGGCGAGGCCAGTGTGCGAAGCACCTGAAGGTCATACGCCAGCCCGGGACTGCCGTCTTCCCCGGCACTGTTGATGCTGTGAATACTGACCAGAAAATCCTGCCATCGGCGAGCATACTCAGCGAGGTACAGGCGACGGACCTCACGGGTAACCGGAAGCTCCTGCCCCGGCAACTGGCTCATCACAATATCAGTCGTTTTTTTTTGCGCGTTTTCCCGGCCCATCACCCAGGCGTCGTCCGCTGATGCGGCTGCGACAAACTCTGACAGCCGTTTGTCGAACAGTTCCCGGTAGCCTTCGCGGGTGAAGATGCCGGGCACGCCCCTGTCCAGCGGTGCGCCATCCGTGCGGACAAAAACCGTTCCCGCATCCGCGCCCACCGCGCGAACCAGCGAAAACTCCTGCGGTGCTTCGCTCTCCATGGAAGCCAGGGCTCGAGTGTAGATACGCTCAGTGCTGGTATGGCCGTCAAGGAAGGCCCGCGCCTGGCGGATCAGCCCCTCATCTTTTTCCCAGGGCGAATGCACCACGCGGCTGCCGTCAAACAGGGCGTCGATATGTTCCAGCACGGCTGCGCGACCGCCAAACTCCGCCACGCTGTCGCGGTTGTCCAGATCGTTCAGCACCCAGGCGTGGATCTCCGCCGCGTTGTATTTGTCCTCGTGGTCCTTATCGAGGTTCAGCAGCAGATAAACATGCAGGGCGTCATAGGCGGCTTTGCTGTCCTGACGCGCAATCGCATCTGAAAGCACGTATTCCATGCGTTTCACCAGCGGCGGCAGCAGTAACTGGTCCAGCAGGCGGTCATACAGGAATGCGACGCTCTCCATCACCGGCGGGACGCTGTAAAGACCATAACGCCAGGCCAGCGGCGGCGAGTCCGGGTCCAGCCTCGGCCAGGCAGAGAGCGCCCGCGCCTGGTTCAGTAATGCGGGAACCGGCTGCATGGCGGGTTTTCCGGTATAGGCTTTGACGTCACTATCCAGTTGGGTCGTCCGGCTGGCGATTTCATTCAGATAACCGCTGTTCCCCTGCTGGCTGCCCTGCATGCCCTGCCACAACCAGAAAGCCAGCGCCAGTACCAGCAGATGTCCGCCGGTACGCAACAGACGGTAACGCCAGGCCCACTGAAGGTTCGGCTCCACCAGGTGCGCTTCGCGGAAGATAAACTGCGTCAGCAGATCGTGCAGAAAATAGCTGCGGTTGCCGTCTGGCAGGGTATGGGATGGGGAATCCGCCTTCCCTTTGATAGCCCGGACAAAACGCTGCCAGATGCCCGTCTGATCGGCTACGGCGTCTGCCTGCGCCTGCGCGGCGCTGGTAAAAAATACGCCGCGCAGGGTGTTGTTAAGCTGGGTGGCGTCAAATTTTGAATCGAGGAAAATCTGCTCAATGGCTTCCAGCAGCGGCGCACCCAGCGCGGCAAATTCACGCGGGAAGCGATAGAGCCGCTGGCGGCTTTTAAGGTCGTACTCTTCCTGCAACCGGGTATCCAGCCCCTGATCCAGCCGCAGCGTCAGGTTTGCCAGTTCCTGGCTACAGAGCGCATGCAGCGACTGCGGATCGCTGGCGTGACGCCTGCGGCTGTATGGCAGGGTGAAGCCCCAGACCTGGGCGCGCAGGTGGCTGGTCAGCCCGTGGAAATACTCCGTGAAGCCCGGCAGCAGATCCATCTTGGTGACAACCAGATAGACCGGAAAACGAATACCCAGCGTCTCCCGCAGTTCCGCCAGCCGCGCACGCAGGGCCGCACAGGCAGCCAGCCGTTCCGCCGGGGACTGCGCAGTCAGATCCGCCACGTTTAGCGTCAGGATAACGCCGTTCAGCGGCGCGCCAGGACGGTGTTTGCGCAGCAGCCCTAGAAAGCCCTGCCATTCCCCTGCGTTGCGCTGGGTTGCACTGATTTCACCGCCATCATCGTGGCGGGCATAGCGCCCGGCGGTGTCGATAAGCACCGCCTCGTTGGTAAACCACCAGTCGCAGTGCAGCGTGCCGCCGCCCGGCACGGTGAGGATATGCGCGGTCTGCTCCATCTGCTCCGCCAGCGGAAACTGTAGCCCGGTGTTAAGCAGCGCGGTGGTTTTACCATCGCCGGGGCTGCCGATAACCATAAACCACGGCAGCTCGTACAGAAAACGCTTTCCTTCCAGGACTTTACGCCAGCCGGGCAGGTCTACGCGCAGTTGTTTCAGTTGCCGGATGGCGCGAGTGACAATATGGCTGACGGTACGCAGGTCGGCTTTAATTTCCCCTGCCACAGGTACGTCTTCCCCACGCGGATGCAGGAAACGGCGTAGCAGTTGTTCATCCAGACGCAGCGCTCGCCACAGCCGGTACAGGCCATACAGCGCATAAGACAGCAGGATCAGGCCGATAAGCGACAGACGCAGCCACAGCGGCGCAAATGGATGAACATTACCGAAGGCCAGCAGGGGTGAAACAAAACCGATGACAAGGCACAGAACCGTCACGCCAATGATGCTCATCGACCAGTTAACCAGCCACAGTGCGAGGAACATCAGTAACAGAACGATGGTGACTACCCGACTTCCCACGGACGCGAGCGGATGCAGGGTGTCAAACGCCACCAGCGGCCCAATAAACCAGATCAGCAACGCCAGCATCACCACGCCAACAATGGCCAGCGCGCGGCGGGAAAACAGCATACTGAGAAATTTTTGCATTATTGTTCAGAACTCCATGCGATAATCAGTAATAGCAAAATGCCGCAAGCTGAAAAAATCCTTCCAGTACGGGCTACTGAAAGAAAATAAAGAGCAATCTGAACAATTATCAAAATAAAATAAATCAACATTTTGATTATTTCTCTGTTCCCATTTCCCTGAGGCAACGCTGTCATTGAAGGATCCATATCCTGCATCCATTGATACTCATTCCCGGAAAAAAGCATGATGATGATCAGACCCATAATGAATAACAACCATCCTGATATCTGAATTATTCTTCTCACGAAGACTCCTAATGGGCGATGAGTAAATTAGAGAAATGCAACCAGTTGTTGACAATAAAATTGCCATAACTGGTATCTTCCTTTATTTTCTCCATGGTAAGCGACATACCCCGGTTATAACGGGCACCAATAATTCTTATCTGCTCTTCCGTCAGGTGTGGTAAGGAGGACTGAAATCCATCTCTTTCAGCTAATTGATAAAGATGTCTGGCCACAAGCTGAATATTAAAAATATCATGCTGGAGGCAATTTGCCAGTTCACGCAATTGAGAGGTATCCATTTTTGACTCATCAAGCCCAAGCGTTCTGGCTGCGGTTCGCAATTGCATACTCACTGCACCAAAAGATGTTTTTTCTGGTCTCGAAGTTATTGTGATATGTTCATCAATCCACTCAGGCCCACTCCAGTTAATAGTCCGAGCATCAAATGCCAGCATATCTACAATACTGGGATCCCCCCCGACTTCTATCCAACACACACCAGCCAGTAAAGGCGCTGGCAAATTATATGTATTGGCAGCCGACGTTATCAGAAGGTGGTTATGTTTTACCCAGCCATCTTTGAAATAACGCCCATAAGGTACACCTCCGCCCCATTTTTTTGGCGCTAATTTCCAGAAAAGAAATTCGGTCACGCCCCATACCGGTGAATGATTCGATGCATTGCAGTCCAGATTATTCATTTTTCTCACTCCACCACCAGAATTTCCACCCGACGGTTCTGCGCCCGTCCGGTTTTAGTGCTGTTATCGGCCACCGGTACGGTATCTCCTTTCCCGACGACTCGAATCCGGCTGGCCGGAACACCACCGGACGTCAGCAGTGAAGCCACTTCCGTCGCCCGTTTTTCCGACAATACCTGGTTGGAGGGGAATTCAGCGGAGTGGATCGGTTGGCTGTCGGTATGTCCGGTCACCGTCACGGCACCGCCCACACGCGCAATCTCCCGCGCGGCCTTATCAATCACCGGGCGCAACGTGTCATTCACGGTTTTCTGCCCCGGTACAAACATCGTGTCGCCACGGAATACCACCCGGCTGTGGTGGTCATCTTCCTCAACCGTTAGCAGGCCACGCGCGATTTCGTTCGCCAGCAGGATTTTCAGCCGCAGTTTGTGCACCGGAACGGGCGGTGGCGGCAGGTGTTTACCGATGGCGTCGATACGTTGCTGTACGGTTTCTGTGGCGAGATCCATCCGGTGGCTATAAAGGCCAAATACCGTCAGCATCACCAACAGAGCTATTCCTGCACTCAGCCAGACCGGCATCCGGCGCATCCGCCGCATCCGTCCGCTGACGGCACCGGTAAACCCCGGTGAGAGCGTCGGCGTTATCGGATCGCGGCGCTGGACCAATTGGGTCAACAGTTGCTGACGGATATCGTCCAGTTGCTTACGCCCGTCGGGCCGAACGCTGTAGCGGCCTTCAAAACCCAGCCCCAGAATGTGGTATATGATTTCCAGCACATCGCTGTGCTCCTGGAAACTTGCGGCCAGACGCCCAATTATCTGAAATAGCTTGATGCCGCCTTCACTTTCGCCATGAAAAGTAACCAGCAGGCTTTTTCCAGCCCAAACACCACGACGCCCCCAGGTGGTGTTGTTGGCAGCTTCGTCAAGCGACGTACACAGGCAATAGCGCACCGCCAGCACATGTTCGCGCCGCAGGTTTGCCTGATCACACAGCGTCTGGTATCTACGAACTTCACGCTCCAGTAGGACACGGTAATGTTCGACAAAACCAGGGGAAAGTTCGCGGGGCATTTGCGCCAGTGCGCATAGCAACGGGCTGGCCGCTGCCAGTAGAGGATTCACGGCAGCAGTAATTTCGGCCAGACGAAGCTTCATATCCGGGCCATCTTCAACCACCACCTTTATATCTTCCCCACGAAGGCTGTCCTGGATGTCATTATCAGGCGACTTTGTGCCACCCACTGATGGCTGGAATGACAGGGTATTCACCGCAGGTGGCGTCAGAATCTCGTCGGTCATTTATCGCGAACTCCCCACAACTCCAACTCCAGCCCCGGAAATTCTCCGGCGGTGTGCATCGCCATACCGCCATAGCGGGCGATATGTTCCCACAGCACACCGTCGCGGCGGATGTCGTAATAGATGTAGCCAGCCTGGAACGGGATCTGACGCGGCGGCACCGGCAATACCTGTAAAGCAAGACCCGGCAGGTGCGAGCGAATCAATTCCGGCAGGCGTTCGGACGGCCCTATTTTGGTCTGGGCCGAAAAATGTTGCAGTAAGGTGTCTGCGGACATATGCGCCTTCACCGCCAACACTAATGAGCTGAAATCTGACAGTTCGGAAGGCTCAACCACCGCATTGAGAATACCGTAAGTTCCCTCCTCCAGAGTGATTCGCTGCGCTCCGCGGATCAGCACAGCATTCAGCAGGTACTGCACCTCATCCACTACCGATTTCAGCCCGGCATAGGGCGTCAGGTGCTTATATTCTTTATATTCTTCCGGACGGCGCGTCTGTGGCCGTACGTAGGTAGAGAGTTCCCCAGCCAGTTCACACAGGTTCCGATAGAGCACTTCCGGCGACAGCGGCGTTTTCGCCATATGAATCAGTAAGGGGCCGAAACGATTGAGAATTTGCAGAAGCAGGTAATCCGATACCTCAGCCGCCTCATGGCCGTGTTTATCGCTGCCCGTCAACCGTTGCGCCAGTGAATCTGCGCGCATTTTTATCAAATCGTTGATCCACGACAGCCACGTACATATCAGTGCGCTTGCCTGGTAATTTGCCACCGGCGGGATCAGATCGTTGTCAAGCTCGATGCGTCCATCAGGATGTATCGTCGTAATGCGCGTCAGGGGCAAACCGATCCACGCATCTGTCACCGCCTTTTCCGGCAACAGTCGCAGGCGCAGGTGGCTAAGTTGCAACAGTTGTGCGCCGCGCCCCAGAGAGTTGGCATCGCGGATTTCATTTTCATGCACCGAAAAGCGTGCCAGTGATTCCGGGTTATTGCCGAAGCTGGTTTCTTCACTGTTCGGCGTACGTATTGGCACTGCCAGATAAATCAACTGGTTAAGGTGCTCTGATAGGGTGGTCAGAGGCGGCGGTAGTGGTGTGTGACCCGGCGCATTAAACGGCGTACCGTCGGCAAACACTCCGGAAGCCTTCGTGAGTACCAGTTTTCCGATGTTCAGCGCCTCACTATCAATGCCGTATTCACTGAAGCCCCAGAAAAAAGGCGAAAGCGGCAAACTGCGGTAATGAATGATATGTTCCAGATAGCGTTCCTGCTGCTGAAACATCTGTGGCAGCAAAAATTGTCCTTCACTCCAGACGACACGGTTATTCCAACTCATAATTTACTCATCCCGTTCTTTAATCACTATAGCGCTTTGCTCTATACCGGCATCCAGTTCGACTTTTTTCTTCGGCATAAAGCGGCTGTACCAGCTTTTTTCCGGGGGATCAGGAATTTTATACGTGGCCCGCCAGACTGATTTTCCCAGATTGCGATAGCCGGCGAGGATCCCCAGTGCCGTGGTTTCTTTATTGAGAGCACGACGCAGCTTTTTCTCCTCGCCCGGGCGCAAGATAAAGCTGTCGCGGTGGAGTAAATCATCGGCAAGAACAGCTTTGTCATTGTCCTGAAGGGACCACCAGTCCGCCGCTATGAAAGCTGCATCATTTTTCAGTTCATAAACGCGTATCTCTATGGGCGCGGCTTTTTTCTGATTGTCAGGATTCACCTTATCGGAAGCCTTAACCACCAGATCGAGTCTTTGTGACATCAGCTCCGGCACATCGTCGCTGTCAATGCTGCACCCGGAAAGCAGGCAGACAAAAGACAAAGCTACCGCACATAACCACCCACCGGGGTTACGCCATTTATTCACTGTAATTTCCTTTAAAATCAAATAATAAAAACCGACCAGGCTATATACCTGGCCGGGAAAATATTGCTTAAATTTCTTTGTTAGCTTTGAAATCGTAACCTGCCGTGATAGTGCCGCCACTGCCACCCTGCTGGTTCTGCACCACGTATTCCTGCTTCACGGTGCTGAAAGATAGTTCGACTCTCTCGCGGGAGGCGATCTCACCCTCCTTACTACCACTGGGGGAAACAACAGCCACAATCAGATCAGTGAAGGTATATTTGAGGTATTCCAGCGGATTGCCGCCTGCTTTGCGCATGACAAGGATGGACTTCGGAATATGCTTACCAGAGGCGCAGTATTTGAACAGGTTCGGGCTAGCGCGATCGATGTAATGTTCAAACTCCAGGTTAGTCACGGAGACTTTGCCGGATCCCAGACCGCTACCTGCGTGCATGGTGGACTCCTGGTGGATATTCCAGCGCCAGCTCAGCACCTCAATTTCATTTTTATGTTTGTCATCCATTGACTCGCCGTCAATGCCGTCAATTTTCAGAAAAATGTCATAAGCCATTTTCATTTCCTTATTAAGAATTACTTAAAATAATCCCTGGTTTATCTTCGCATATGAATTCAGGTAAACCATGGCCGTACAGAACCCCCTCTCCTTAATTTCAGAAGAATAGAAGGCTGTATAATTTCCGGTAATGAGATACCGGCACGTCATTAATTCACAAAATGAATGTATTACTTCTATTTACATGTCACAGATACCGATGACTCTCCTGGTACCCGCTGCCCCGGCAAAGAAGATGCCTGGCACTGTGTCGCCAATGCAGGGACCGGTTGTGATAACCAAACCTGTCCATGGTTATAAATACAGGAAACCCAGTAACGTTCACTATTCTGATTACTGGCCATTGTGGTATCCCATATTTGCCTGGTTTCACCCTTTATTGTCTCTGTCTCTGGTTTTAGATCCACCCGATTTTCAGGTTTTCCCTGCGACATCCCTACCCCGTCCAACCACAGACGGGGTTCATAGCGGGAAGATCTCTGCCACGATGCAGATATATCTGGCTCCAGTACTGTTGTTGAGGATTTTATATTGATAAACACGGGGCAACTGACTTCCCACGCAGTAACAAATTGTGAATAAAACAACATAAAACCCAACAACAGAGAAAAAATAAAACGTGTCCCCATTGAATCTATCCTCTACTCAATAATATAAAAAGCTTCCGCATTATTACTGGCATCAGGATATGTTCCATCGCTGCGCATTCCACCTTTTCGGGAAATAGGGCGTGCAGAGACTTTCGTGGTTTTACCTGTCCACTGGTCCATAACATAAATATACTGACTATCCTGTTCCAGATAGAAAGCGGCATGCTTATGCTCATTCTGCCTCGAGGGATACTTTCCGTTAACAAAAGTGGCAATTGCTGTTCCTCTGGGGATCGATTTATCCCCAAAAACCTTTCGCCCCTGCTTCCAGGCTCCAGTATTCCCCACATGTGCATATACCTGAACTAAGAACACACATTCCTTTCTGTCTCCTGCCCCCGCCATTCCCACCATGTCAGTGCCCTGCAATGAATCTACCAGTCCATAAACATATGCCATATATCCCCCAGAGTATTACCCGGCATCATTCATTAAAATATTCATAAAAATCAGGCATTACCCTGTTTTACTGACGGCAGTTTTGTCACCAGACGCAGTGATCCTGTTAACCCTTCAAGCTGAAAATGCGGGCGCAGGAAGAATTTGGCGTCGTAATAGCCCGGATTCCCCTCCACCTCTTCCACCACCACTTCGGCAGCTGCCAGCGGGCGGCGAGCTTTGGTTTCCTGCGAGGAGTTCACCGGATCGGCATCAACGTAGTTCATGATCCATTCATTGAGCCAGCGCTGCATATCTTCACGCTCTTTGAACGAGCCGATCTTGTCGCGCACGATACATTTGAGGAAGTGCGCAAACCGTGAACAGGCGAACAGATATGGCAAACGAGCTGAGAGATTGGCATTGGCCGTTGCGTCCGGATCGTAATACTCTTGCGGTTTTTGCAGAGACTGCGCGCCAATAAAGGCGGCGTAATCAGAGTTTTTACGGTGGATAAGTGGGATAAAACCATTTTTCGCCAGTTCAGCTTCACGACGGTCAGAGATGGCAATTTCTGTCGGGCATTTCATATCCACGCCGCCGTCATCGGTCGGGAAGGTATGACAGGGCAGATTTTCCACCGCTCCACCAGATTCCACACCACGGATCAACGTACACCAACCGTAATGTTTGAAAGAACGGTTGATATTTACACCCATTGCATAGGCGGCATTGCTCCAGACATATTTGCTGTGGTCTGCGCCATCTGCATCTTCTTCAAAATCAAACTCATCGACAGGGTTTGTTTTCGCACCATAAGGCAAACGGGAGAGAAAACGTGGCATCGTCAGGCCAATGTAGCGAGAATCCTCACTTTTTCGCAGCGAGTTCCACGGTGCGTATTCGAGGTTTTGGGTCACAATTTTGGTCAGGTCACGCGGGTTAGCCAGTTCCTGCCAGGAGTCCATCTGTAACACTGACGGAGAGGCCCCGGCAATAAACGGCGCATGGGCTGAGGCTGCCACTTTGGCAATGGAGCCGAGCAGATCCACATCCGGTGGTGTGTGATCAAAATAATAATCCGCAATAATACAACCGTAAGGTTCTCCGCCTAACTGCCCATATTCGGCCTCATACAACTTTTTGAACATGGGGCTTTGATCCCACGCGATCCCTTTGTAACGCTTCATATTTTTCCGCAATTCATCCTTCGAAAGGTTCATAAAGCGGATTTTTAATTTTTCATCGGTTTCGGTGTTGTAAACCAAATGTTCCATCCCACGCCAGGAGGACTCCAGTTTCTGAAATTCCGGATGACTCAGGATTAGTTTGATCTGCTCAGTTAATTTGAAATCGATCTGCTCAATAATTGCTGCAATACTTTTATAAGCATCATCACTAACAGTGACCGTATTTGTCAGAGCCTGTTGGGCCAGCGTCTGAACTGCCGCCTCAACTGCCTTTGCAGCCTGAGGAGTCTTGGGACGGAAGGCTTTATCCAGCAGCGAATCAAATTCCGTTTCCTGATAGGCAGTGGTTTGCGCAGCAGAGAGGTCGCCAGTCGCCAGAAGAGTATCGTTTACCATGAAAGTTCCTTAATAAAATCGCAATTAGTCTGCTGTTCCCGTTTCACCTGATAAGACACTTTCCTGTTGAACGACAGGTTTTGGCGCGCTGGCCAGAGCTTTCAGTAACGTCGGGTCTTGTAATAGTTTGTTGATCAGATTTTCTGCTCCCGCTTTACCATCCATGTAGGTTTGCAGGTTGGCAAGCTGAGTACGTGCTTCCAGCAGCTGGTTCAGGGCATCCACCTTACGGGCAATCTGCGCAGGCGAGAAATCGTCCATATTCTCCAGCGTGATATCGACCATTAACTGCCCTTCGCCCGTCAACGTATTGGGGACAGCAAACGCCACGCGCGGCGCGATGGCTTTCATACGTTCATTAAAGTTATCGATATCAATATCAAGGAATTTACGGTCGGTGACCGATGGCAGCTCTTCACGTGGTTTACCGGCCAGATCGGCCAGCACTGCCATGACAAACGGCAGCTCGATTTTTTTCTCGGAGCCGTAAATCTCAACGTCATACTCAATCTGCACTCGGGGCGCTCGGTTGCGGGCAATAAACTTCTGCGCGCTATTGTTGATAGCCATAATCCTTCATTTCCTTATCAGTCAGCCGACGACACCAGGGGAGTGGTCCGACGGTACAGTTTAAAAATCATACGCAGAGAGTATTTTTATAATCTCTTTGTTTTCTTTGTACTTTTCCCGCAGCACAGGGAGTGATTTCTTCGCCGGAGGACACCAGGTATCAACCCCCTTTTCGATGTCTCTTTTATCCTTCTCTGGTAAAGAACTGTCCCATTCACCAGCAAGATGCTGGCACATTTCCGCATTACTCAGAAAATGCTGCACATCCTGTGGTAAAGGCGGTTCCCCCTGAACACAGAAAGCGAACATCATTAACAGGAATGTCCACAACGCCGAATAACGAAAAGTCATATTTAATGTCCATCAATTGACCAGTGCATGAGATATGCTCTGCCAGGAGGACGATATGTTGCAGAAATACGGCCCCTCGAATGCGCATTACCAGACGCGTGCAAGAAATTATCAACCGATGCACGAAAAGCTCCCTGCAAATCATTAGTGGAAGAACTTCCAGTAAAGCGACTGACCCACAGTGCACCACTTAATTCTTTTGCCATAAGGGTGCTCCATTAATCCGCTTCAAAAATAATCTGTTCATCATCATCCACACGCATGCGGATTTGTGTGATGGCCGTTTTCTCTGTCATCGCCTGCAACCAGTAACGGGACAGTGGTGGGAGGATATGTTGTTCGATATAGCCGATGAGCAAACGAGCGCCGGTTTCGTGCATCGGGCAGCGCGACACAATATGCGTAATCAGTTCATCGCCATACACCAGCGAAACGCCATGCTGCTCCGCCATTCGAGCTTTCAGCCTATCGAGATGCAGACGGGCAATAACGCCACGCGCCTTTTCATCCAACGGTAAATAGGGGATAACCGTGACTCGCCCCAAAAAAGCGGCCGGGAAGTGTTTACGTAACTCCGGCATTAACGCCTCTTTTAGTCCTGCCGAATCGGGCATCAGCGCCGGATCCTCACAGAGTTGGCTGATAAGTTCCGCCCCAGCATTAGTAGTCAACAATAACGTGGTATTTTTGAAATCGATGTGAACACCTTCGCCGTCCTCCATCGCTCCTTTATCGAATACCTGGTAGAACAACTCGTGGACGTCGTGATGGGCTTTTTCAATTTCATCCAACAGCACCACACTCCAGGGGTGACGGCGTACGGCTTCCGTCAGCACGCCACCTTCGCCATAGCCCACGTAGCCGGGCGGAGCCCCCTTCAGCGTGGAGACGGTGTGCGACTCCTGAAACTCGCTCATATTGATGGTGATCAGGTTCTGCTCACCACCGTAGATAGATTCCGCCAACGCCAGCGCGGTTTCGGTCTTACCGACACCAGACGGCCCGGCAAGTAAAAATACCCCTACTGGTTTACGCGGATCAGCTAAACCCGCCCGCGCGGTCTGGATACGCTCGCCAATCTGTGCCAGCGCGTCCATCTGTCCGGTAACACGCTGCGCCAGACGTGCGGGTAGTTCCAGAATCTGGCTGGCTTCATCTTTCACCATGCGGCCGGCGGGAATACCGGTCCAGTCGGAGACAATGGCGGCGACTACTGCCGCATTGACTTCCGGGAAAACGACGGGGTTTTCGCCCTGCCAACCTCTTAATGCCACTTCCGACTGTTGCAACGCGGTTTCGTCATGCTCGTCAGGTTCTGCTGAACGTTGTTTTTGTAAGGTATGAACCAACTCCAGTTCCTGCTGCCAGCGCTCTTCGGTGTCAGAAAGGTCTGTATTCAATGATGCGATCCGTGTCGCCAGTGTGTCGCCCCGCTCTGCGCGGATACCCATTTTTTCCTGCTTTAATAACAACTCCCGCTCCAGTTCGGCAGCGTTGAGCTGCTGACGCAAATACTGGACTTTCGCAGGCGGGGTATGGAGCGACAACGCCACACGGGCCGCCGCCGTATCCAGCAGACTAATGGCCTTATCCGGTAGCTGCCGGGCCGGAATGTAACGGTGAGAAAGCTGTACAGCGGCGCGCACGGCCTCATCAAGGATCAGGACGTCATGGTGTTTTTCCAGCGTGTTGACTAACCCGCGGACCATCTCAACAGCAGCAACCTCTTCCGGCTCTGCGACCTGTAACACCTGAAAACGCCGGGTCAATGCTGGATCTTTCTCAATATGCCGTTTGTACTCACTCCAGGTGGTTGCGCCGATGGTGCGCAGGCTGCCGCGCGCCAGCGCCGGTTTCAGCAGGTTGGCGGCGTCACCTGTACCGGATGAACCACCAGCGCCCACCAGGGTGTGAACTTCATCGACAAACAAAATCACCGGCTGCGGTGAGCGCGCAGCTTCTTCCAGCAGCGCCTTCAGACGGGATTCAAATTCGCCCTTCATGGACGCCCCGGCTAGCAACGCCCCGACATCCAGCGACAGCAGCCGTACATTACGCAATGAAGGCGGCACTTCACTCTTAACAATCGCCAGCGCGAATCCCTCCACCACTGCCGTTTTCCCAACGCCGGCCTCACCGGTTAGCAGGGGATTGTTCTGGCGACGACGCAGTAGAATATCCGTCATGGTACGGATCTCGTGCCCGCGACCGGTGACCGGATCGATACCACCTTCACGCGCCAGTGCTGTCATGTCCTGGCAGTATTTCGCCAATGCGGATTTGCTCCCGGCGGATTTGCTCCCGGCTGATTCGCTCGGAAATACCTGACTTGCTTCCCCCGGAACAGCAGAATTCAAATCCGAACCGTCATATGGCATTTCTGTTATTTCAGGAGATGATGTGATTAAAGATGGAAGAATATCTAACAATTCATCTACCGGCAGCGCAGCTAGTGGCGCACAGATCTTTTTTAACACTCGATATAATTCTGGTGTGGTTAACCAGGCAAGTAGTAACCAACCACTACGAATTTTTTGATCACCAAAGCGGATACTTGCCAACATCCAGGCTTTCTCAACAGAAAGATCGATGTGGTGGGAAAAATCGCTAATTACACTCGCGCCGGAAGGTAATATATTCAATTGCTGAATTAACGCCGTCTCAACATCAGAAGATGTTATTTGGTAATGTCGAAGTACATTGTGAATATCATTCTCTGGTTGTTGTATTAGCTGATGCAACCAATGTATCAGTTCGACATAAGGGTTAGCGCGCAATTTACAGAACGTTGTCGCAGATTCTAAAGACCGAAATAAAGGTCTTGTTAGCTTTCCATATAGCGCACTGCGTGAAACAGGAGTGTCCATCTGTTACACCTAATGATGTAAAAACATATAAATGATACATAAATATAAATGTACCGATTAAGATTTCTAATTAATAGAATTATCAAAATCTCAGATTGAAACAATGATGCATATCACAGAATGCAATGTAATATAACGGTTAGTATCTTTTTCATGATGATTTTCAATACAAAAAGTTAATTGAATTCATATCATGAATATATATTAGCAATAATCACCATTATATATTTACGAGAAAATTAATATTGATAAAGCAAATTAATCAGCGTTACTTATCTAAAAAATATAAATAATTACTCTATTAAAAAAAACACTCTATACAGTGATACGTAATGAAACAAAATATTACCTGGGGACTGCAAAAAATACAGGGGCACGGAGTTACCGATGGCACCATTTACGCCACTGCAGGAACACAGATTATCTTCACAGTCAAAGCGCCATGGAGCCCTGTTTTTGATGTGGAGGAGGATACAAAGATTGCTCTCAGCCTGACTCGCCACGAAGAGGCATGGTGGATAATCAATCTGTCCGATGAATATTGTTGCACGGTAAATGACCTGATTGTGGAGTCACATCACCGTATGCGCCTGAATGAAGGGGACCTGATTGAATGGGGGTTATCTTCTTGGTGTCTTGTCCGGGACAATCCGATGTCTCCTGAGCCATGCGAGAAAAAAACGGCACTGCAGCCTGTCATTTCGCCTGAAACAACAACCGAATATCTCGATCTCGACTGGTTTCGACAACAACAACAGCAGCAGCAAAATCCGTTCGATATTATTCCGGTTCATGGCGCAGTCGCTACTGAAGGCACCCCAGATTCAGATACCCCACTAACCTTGCTTTATCAGGAATACCGACAGGCGTTGTTGTCTCCTGAACAAGATATTCATCGTCATGCCGATCCTTTCCCCCTTAATGGAGAGGGTGGCACGCAGGAGTTGTCTTCATTGCGTGATCTGGTCACTGAAGCCGATACATTACAGGATATGGTCACTGGCGGGTTAAGTATTGACGCTATTCTCGATGTACTGGATGCCACCGGTGAAGGAGAATCTACCTGGCCTACCAAAAAGACTCCTCCTGATATCCTGCATCTGCTTTCTCCTGAATACAAACCGGAGGCAGTGCATAACGCCATTCTGCCCGATCTGACGCAGCGAGAGCACCATGTCATCGGCATTGACAGCTATTACCGGATAAACCCGGCACAACACGGAGATATCACTCATGACAAACAATAACGTGCTACCGGCTACCTTGTCGGCGCTGCTGCGAGACTATTCCGTGGCAGAGAGCATTCAACTGGCGGAACACCAGGTAAAGATGCACCCGGCACAGGCTTCACGTCGGCACAGCCTGTTTCAGTTATTGTGCGCAATCGGTGACTGGTCGCGGGCGCTGCAACAAATTCAACTGTGCGCCCGAGTGGACGCCAATTATGCTCGCGAGGCACAGGTATTTGGCGAGCTGATCCGCTGCGAAATATACCGTCACTCCTGCTTTCAGGGCGAACAGCGTCCCGGTTTTATTCTCCCACCACTCGCCTGGATGGAGGATTTACTGGCTGCTCTCGCCTGTAACGCCCGCGGCGAAGTGCAGGAAGCCGATGCCAACCGCAGCCACGCGCTTGAAGCTATAACAGACACCACCGGGCAGTGGAATGGCGGCGTATTCGACTGGATAAGCGACAGTGACTCGCGTACCGGCCCGGTGCTGGAACTGGTCGCTGGTGGCGTGTATATCTGGCTGCCATTTTCGCAAATTCGTTCACTGAAATCCCCCCTGCCGGCTAATCTGACAGATCTAATCTGGAAACCCGTCAATATCACACTTCACAACGGCGACACACACAGCGCCTGGCTGTTTTCTCGCTACAGTGGTTCTGAAAGCGCTGCTGATACCTTGCGTCTGTGCCGGGAAACCACCTGGCAGGATGGGCCTGGAGAAACTCTGGTTACGGCGTTAGGACAAAAAATGTGGCTCACCAGCCACGGCGATATCAGCCTGCTGGATATGACCTCTTGTACCTTTAATACACCCGAAAGCAGTGACGCATGAGCGCCTCTCGTTTGCGCCAAAGCAACCACCTGATGCCTACATTGTTTGATCGACTGTGTGACGATGCCCCGCAGCAGAAGCGCGATCACGATATCAGCGTCAGTTCAGTCCAGTTCAAGGAGATCATCCGCCGGGATTTGTCATTTTTACTCAACACTGTCAGTCATGAAGATGATATTGATGCCACTCGTTACCCAGAGGCGGCAGCTTCTGTTCTGAACTACGGCCTGCCTCCACTGGCAGGCAGCTTTCTGTATGAACACAAGTGGGACGATATCCGCAGGGCTATTTTACGCACGATTACTCGATTTGAACCCCGGCTGAAAGCATCCACCCTGCAAATAATTCCACTACAGGATGAACAACGCCAGAGTGGCCATAACACATTACAGTTTGAAATTCGTGGCGAAATCCTTACGCAGCCGTATCCGACGGCATTCCGGGTACGCAGCGCGTTGGATATGGAACAGAGCCGCATTACGTTTTTTTAATATAGAGGGTGACCGATGGATCCACGGCTACTGGAATACTATAACCGCGAATTGAGCTACCTGCGTGAAACGGGAGCCGAATTTGCCGAACGTCATCCCAAAGTCGCCGCCCGGCTGGGAATGCAGGGAACGGATATTGCCGATCCGTATGTGGAGCGGATGGTTGAGGCCTTCAGCTTCCTGACTGCCCGTACGCAGCTTAAAATTGACGCTGAATTTCCGCGTTTCACCCAGCGCCTGCTGGAGGTCGTCAGCCCCAATTATGTTACTCCCACGCCCTCAATGAGCGTGGCACAGTTGCATCCCGATCCGGAAGAAGGCGATTTGGCGAAGGGATTCACCGTCCCACGCGACACCGCTTTTTTTTCCGCCATTCCGGAAGGCGAAAGTACCGCCTGCCAGTTTCGCAGCAGCCAGGATGTGACGCTGTGGCCGCTCACCATCGAAGAGGTGCGCCTGACTGCAGCTCCACCGGATATGCCTGCTCTGCATCGCTACCTACCTACCAACATTCATGTCGCCGGTGCGCTGCGTATTACCCTGCGCACCTTCGGTGAACTAACGTTTAGCCAACTTGCCGGGCTGGACAGGCTGCCGCTATATCTCTGCGGCGAGGAACGCACAGCCTCTCACCTGTTCGAACTTCTGCATACCAGTTCCATTGCCACACTGGCAGGCGTTCCGGGTCATTTTGACGGCGTACTGGATGTAAATCTGAAACAGCCAGTTACCTACGAGGGGCTGGAGCCAGGTCAGGGACTGCTGCCACTGGCCTGGAACGTATTTCACGGTCATAACCTGCTGCATGAATATTTTGCCTGTCCGGAACGCTTTTATTTTTTCACGCCGGCAGGTCTGTCTGCCGGGTTACAGAAAATTAACGGCGGCGTAGCGGAGATTGTGATCTTACTAAATCACCTACCGCCGGACTGGCTGATCCACCAGACAAATGCGTCACAGTTCAGCCTGTTCTGTACCCCGGTTGTTAACCTTTTTCCCCGCGTCACCGCCCGAATCGACGTCACCCACAGCTCGACAGAGCAGCACCTTGTGGTGGACAGGACCCATCCACTGGATTATGAGGTGTTCTCGGTCCAGGAAGTGGAAGGGCTGGAAACCGACACTACACGGAAAATGACCTTTCGCCCGCTCTACCACACCCGCAATAACGATGAAGGCAACCACGGGCGCTATTTTTCCCTGCGCCGGGAGCCGCGTCGGTTGTCGGAAAACGCCCGCCGCTACGGCACCCGCACCCCCTATACGGGATCGGAAGTGTTCCTGTCACTGGTTGACCAATATGAAGCGCCATACCCGGAAAATCTGCGCCATATCACCATCACGGCCATGGTCACCAACCGCGATCTCCCCTGCCTTATTGCACGCAATGGCTGGGACGATCTGACCGTGGATGCGGCCATCCCGGTGGCGGGCGTGGGACTTATTCGCCCGCCTCGTCCGCCGCAGCATCCACTGGCGGAACGTGAAATGGCCTGGCGGTTGATCCGCCAGTTATCCTTTAATTATCTGCCGTTGGCCGATCTGGATCACCGTACCGGCGGTCAAGCGCTACGCGATCTGCTTAACCTGTTTATTCCGGCGCATGACAGTCCGCAATCACGACAGGTACGCAGCCTGATTGGCTGCAAAACAACGCCGGTCACCCGCCGTCTGCCGGGTTCCGGGCTGCTGGTCTATGGTCGCGGCGTCTGTTGTGAGCTGACGGTGGATGAAGAAGGTTTTTCTGGCATCAGTCCGTATCTGTTCGGCCTGGTGCTGGAACACTATATCGCCCGTCATGTTTCCATTAATACCTTCTCGCAGATGACGCTGCACAGTATGCAGCGCGGCAAAATTATAACCTGGCCGGTCAGGGCCGGACAGCGGGGAAGTGTATGAACGGCGATTTCACTCAGGCGCAGGGAATGCCCTGGCGTTACGGTTTTCTGAACCTGATGCGCCGCGTGAATGTACAGTTGTGTACCGTCCCTGCAGGTAGTGCCTGGCAGCCACGAATGGAAAAATTCCGCCTCGGGCAAACACCTGCGCTGACTTTTGCACCACGGGAAATCGCCAGTGTAAGCTGGCAGGAAGGGCGCCTGCACGTCAGTCTGTACAGCCTCGGGCTGTGGGGGCCGAATGGCCCGCTGCCGCTGCACTACACCGAACTGGCGCGTAACCGGACCGAAAGCTACCGCGATCCGACGCTAACCTGTTTTACTGACCTTTTTCATCACCGCTGGCTGACCCAGTTTTATCAGGCCTGGCGCAGCGCCCAGTCAGCTGGAGGTGGTCTGGATAAACCGAAATATGACCGATTTGCCTTTTATATCGCCAGCCTCAGCGGGCAAGATTTGCGAGAAAGTGTAGACAGCCCGCTACCGGATCACGTTCGCCTGGCGGCATCGGCTCATCTGGCGCGCGAATCACGCAATCCAGACGGGCTGGCTGCCACGCTGGCGCACTATTTCGGCGTGCCTTTCCGGATACAGGAATATGTCCTGCACTGGATACCCGTGGCAGATGATGAAATTACCCGGCTGGGGACACCAGCCCTTTCTTCCGTCA
Organism: Escherichia sp. E2748; assembly: GCF_005781125.1. Classification (NCBI taxonomy): domain Bacteria; kingdom Pseudomonadati; phylum Pseudomonadota; class Gammaproteobacteria; order Enterobacterales; family Enterobacteriaceae; genus Escherichia; species Escherichia sp. E2748. Next base: position 9,776 of record NZ_VATP01000033.1, on the reverse strand, counting down.
TTGGCAACGGCGCACTCATCGGTCAGGCCGTGCCGGACATGCAGTATAAGTTCAGACTGGTGATTGGCCCACTGACGCTGGCCGATTATCAACGCTTCCTGCCTGGCGGCAACAACCTGCCCGTATTGACGGAATTGGTTCGCGCCTTTACCGGGTTTGAATACTGCTGGGAAATTGAGCTACAGCTAAAACCACACGCCGCTCCTCCTGCCGTTACCGGCGGCCCATATCAGTTAGGCTGGACCGCCTGGGCTGGAAAAGCCATGCACGACGATCCGGTGACAGGCATGATTTTCGAACCTGAGCACTATCTGGCGCACTAAGGATAATTTAATGGATACATCTCTGTCAGACCCTATTTCGGCCGAACGCCCCTGTGGCCCGGATCTGGAATATGATCCGGAATACCTGCTGCTGTTCACCCGCGCTGCACCGCGTGAAGAAGCGCAATATGGCGATTTTGTCAGTACGCCGGAAACCATTAACTGGGCAGAACTCGAGCGAGACGCTCGCCGCCTGCTGACACGAAGCAAAGATATCCGAATCCTGGTGATTCTACTGCGCTGCCGTATCCAGCAGGCCGGAGCCAGAGGACTGGCAGAGGCACTCACGCAACTCGAAACGCTGTGCAGCTTGTACCCGGATACCATCCATCCACAACTGCTTGCAACTGAAGATATCACCGCCGAAGATGCGGCAGTGGCGCGCAGCAACGCACTATCGGCGTTGCTGGACCACGAAGGCGTAATGGCGGATATCCGAGGCATTACGCTGTCAAATAATGCCGCTTTGCGCCTCCAGGTACGAGATGTGGAACGCTCGTTGTCTGCATCACGCCCGGCGGATGCCCTGGCGCCAGAATCGGTACGTCAGCAATTGGCCGATCTGGAAGCTCGCGGTGTACTGCCGCTAGACGCTTTTCGCCAGGCCGCTGAAAACACTGAGCGACTGCAACGCCATGCGCGTAAAATGCTGAATGACCATGCTCCGGACTTTTCGCGGCTTACGCAACTGCTGACTCTGTTACCGGGAGCGGTGCAATCAACCACGCCAGAGATCCCATCACAGGAAACATTGGCTGTTCTTCCGGAGCATGTCTCCATCAATAATACTGAAACGGCACAGGCAGAGTATGTTGCACCACTCGAAGATATACCTGCTGAAAAGACCGGAAAGGTCTGCGCAGAACAAAGGCAAATTAGCGACCGGAACGATGCGCTGGAACGTTTGAGAGTTATACGCCGCTGGTTTGAGTATAGTGAGCCGAGCAGTCCGACTATTCCCTTGTTGCGTCAGGCAGAGCGCCTGGTCGGAAAACGCTTCTCGGAAGTAATAAATGAAATTCCAGCAGAATTACTGGAGAAATGGGATGCGTTGGAATAACAGAAATGGCCAGAATTTATAATTGCTGGTCATTATATATGATGTGACAGTTTTTTAGATTATATCTATTTGCCTTCAGGGGCAACAAACTCTCCTGAAGGCTAAAACGACGAAAGCCTGAATCATTACTGACTCAGGCTTTCTGAATATTGGCGGAACGGACGGGACTCGAACCCGCGACCCCCTGCGTGACAGGCAGGTATTCTAACCGACTGAACTACCGCTCCGTGTTGTGTTCCTTTGGGAACGAAGCGAATATTACGGATTGCCTCGGCCTTCGTCAACGATTTTTCTCATCTTTTGAATCGTTTGCTGCAAAAATCGCCCAACTCGCTATTTTTAGCGCCTTTCACAGGTATTTATGCCCGCCAGAGGCAGCTTCCGCCCTTCTTCTGCACCAGATCGAGACGAGCTTCATGTGCTGCAAGCTCTTCATCTGTCGCAAAAACAACGCGTAACTTACTTGCCTGACGTACAATGCGCTGAATTGTTGCTTCACCTTGCTGCTGTTGTGTCTCTCCTTCCATCGCAAAAGCCATCGACGTTTGACCACCGGTCATCGCCAGATAAACTTCCGCAAGGATCTGGGCATCGAGTAATGCCCCGTGCAGCGTTCGTTTACTGTTATCTATTTCGTAGCGAGCACATAATGCATCGAGGCTGTTGCGCTTACCGGGAAACATTTTCCTCGCCACCGCAAGGCTATCGGTGACCTTACAGAAGGTATTCGTCTTCGGAATATCGCGCTTAAGCAACGAAAACTCGTAGTCCATAAAGCCGATATCAAACGCTGCGTTATGGATAACCAGCTCCGCGCCGCGAATATAGTCCATGAACTCATCGGCTACCTCGGCAAACGTGGGCTTATCGAGCAAAAACTCATCGGCAATACCATGTACGCCAAAGGCTTCCGGATCCACCAGCCGATCGGGTTTGAGATAAACATGGAAGTTATTACCCGTCAGGCGACGGTTCACCACTTCAACGGCACCAATCTCAATGATCTTGTGGCCTTCATAGTGCGCGCCAATCTGGTTCATACCGGTGGTTTCGGTATCGAGAACGATCTGGCGTGTAATTGCAGTGCTCATAGCGGTCATTTATGTCAGACTTGTCGTTTTACAGTTCGATTCAATTACAGGAAGTCTACCAGAGATGCTTAAACAGGTAGAAATTTTCACCGATGGTTCGTGTCTGGGTAATCCAGGACCTGGGGGTTACGGTGCTATTTTACGCTATCGTGGACGCGAAAAAACCTTTAGCGCTGGCTACACCCGCACCACCAACAACCGTATGGAGTTGATGGCCGCTATTGTCGCGCTGGAAGCGTTAAAAGAACACTGTGAAGTCATTCTGAGTACCGACAGCCAGTATGTCCGCCAGGGGATCACCCAGTGGATCCATAACTGGAAAAAACGTGGCTGGAAAACAGCAGACAAAAAACCAGTAAAAAATGTCGATCTCTGGCAACGTCTTGATGCTGCGTTGGGGCAGCATCAAATCAAATGGGAATGGGTAAAAGGCCATGCCGGTCATCCAGAAAACGAACGTTGCGATGAACTGGCTCGTGCCGCGGCAATGAATCCCACACTGGAAGATACGGGCTACCAAGTCGAAGTTTAAGCCTGTGGTTTACGAAATTGCCGGGTGGCGCCGACCGCCTGGCGAATTCGCGGTTTGTTTTTGCTCTGTTTCATCGGGTTGAGCGTTAAAGGAATAGTCCGTTTCCGGGCAACGATAAGTTGTAAGCAACCAAGCGCAGGAATATGCGCGCTCAATAGTTTTCCACCATGTTTATTCCACGGGAGAACGTGGAAACGGCTGGCGTGTAGCACTTCAAAATTCAACAAAGAGAGCCAGTCCAGCTGCCGCATCAGGGTAAACATCCGGCTGTTATAAGGCGATGTTTTTCGCAATACCGGCACAAGTTTACGTAATCCCATTAAACTGATGGGATTGAAGCCACTAATGACCAGCCAGCCATCATCAATCAATACCCGATCAGCTTCACGCAACAAACGATGCGGATCGGTGCACCATGGCAACGTATGCGCCAATAGACAAACATCGACGGATTTATCGGCAAAAGGAAGATGAAGTGGGTCCGCCTGCACCTGTACGGGCATTCCTTGCGCAGAAACATTCACTTGATGAGAAACCGCGCACGCTTCGCAATTGATTTCTGCGCTTAAATTGCCAATCTTAAGCAGATGAAAACCATACATTTTCGTGAACCATGGGTTGAGCTGGCGCTCCAGCGCCTTGCGATAAAGCTCTCCCCAGGGCAAATCGCCCCAGCAATCAGGAGCCACGACTGTTTGAGGGTTCCTTGCCGGTTTCATCACAACCTTCCGTTTCACACTGAGAGGTAATATATGAATCTTAACAGTATTCCTGCCTTTGATGACAATTACATCTGGGTTTTGAATGATGAAGCAGGCCGTTGCCTGATTGTCGATCCTGGAGAAGCGGAGCCGGTAGTAAAGGCCATTGCCGCCAATAACTGGCAACCGGAGGCCATATTTCTCACCCACCATCACCACGATCATGTTGGCGGCGTAAAAGAACTGGTGGAAAAGTTTCCGCAAATTGTGGTCTACGGTCCACAAGAGACACAAGATAAGGGAACAACGCAGGTAGTCAAAGATGGTGATACTGCCTTCGTTTTGGGTCATGAATTTAGTGTAATTGCTACACCAGGTCACACTTTAGGACACATCTGTTACTTCAGCAATCCTTATCTATTTTGCGGTGATACTCTTTTCTCTGGTGGCTGCGGGCGATTATTTGAAGGTACAGCTTCTCAAATGTATCAATCACTTAAAAAATTAAGTGCTCTACCTGACGATACACTGGTATGTTGTGCTCATGAATATACTTTATCAAATATGAAGTTTGCCTTGAGTATTCTTCCGCACGATTTGTCCATAAATGATTATTATCGTAAAGTTATTGAGTTACGGGCAAAAAATCAAATTACACTCCCCGTAATTCTGAAAAATGAGCGGAAAATTAATGTTTTTTTAAGAACAGAAGATATTGATTTAATTAATGTAATTAATAAAGAAACATTATTGCAACAACCTGAGGAACGTTTTGCCTGGTTAAGGTCAAAGAAAGATAGATTCTGATAAAACTTTCTTGTCATCGGCTTCGTTCGCCGTTATGATCGGTCGTCTTTTAAGCAACTATTGACACACACATGAAGGCAAAAGCGATATTACTCGCCTCTGTCCTGCTCGTGGGTTGCCAGAGTACCGGTAACGTCCAACAGCACGCACAGAGCCTTTCTGCAGCTGGTCAAGGGGAAGCAGCAAAGTTTACAAGTCAGGCACGATGGATGGACGATGGGACGTCTATCGCGCCAGATGGTGACTTGTGGGCTTTCATTGGCGACGAGCTAAAGATGGGAATTCCGGAAAATGACCGGATTCGCGAACAGAAACAGAAATATTTACGCAATAAGAGCTATCTCCACGATGTAACTTTACGGGCAGAGCCGTATATGTACTGGATAGCCGGGCAAGTTAAAAAACGTAACATGCCTATGGAACTGGTACTACTACCCATAGTGGAGAGCGCTTTTGATCCTCACGCGACGTCTGGCGCCAATGCCGCAGGCATCTGGCAGATCATTCCGAGCACGGGGCGCAATTATGGTTTGAAACAGACTCGCAATTATGACGCGCGTCGCGATGTTGTTGCTTCAACGACAGCCGCGCTGAACATGATGCAACGTCTGAACAAGATGTTTGACGGCGACTGGCTTTTGACCGTAGCGGCTTATAATAGCGGCGAAGGTCGGGTCATGAAGGCAATTAAAACGAACAAAGCACGTGGGAAATCCACGGACTTTTGGTCGTTACCGTTGCCGCAGGAAACGAAGCAGTACGTGCCTAAAATGCTGGCATTGAGCGATATTCTCAAAAACAGCAAACGTTATGGTGTACGTCTGCCGACGACCGATGAAAGCCGTGCTCTGGCGCGTGTACACCTGAGTAGCCCGGTTGATATGGCGAAGGTTGCAGATATGGCGGGAATTTCCGTCAGCAAGCTGAAGACATTCAACGCTGGCGTGAAAGGCTCCACGCTGGGCGCAAGTGGCCCGCAGTACGTGATGGTGCCAAAGAAGCATGCAGATCAACTGCGTGAATCTCTGGCTTCCGGCGAAATTGCTGCCGTACAGTCGACACTGGTTGCCGACAATACGCCGCTTAACAGCCGTGTTTACACCGTTCGTTCTGGCGACACGCTTTCAAGTATCGCTTCACGTCTCGGCGTAAGCACCAAAGATTTGCAGCAGTGGAACAAACTGCGCGGATCTAAGCTGAAACCAGGCCAAAGTTTGACGATTGGCGCAGGTAGTAGCGCACAGCGGCTGGCAAACAACAGCGATAGCATTACGTATCGTGTGCGCAAAGGCGATTCGCTTTCAAGCATTGCTAAACGCCACGGCGTGAACATCAAAGATGTGATGCGCTGGAACAGCGACACTGCGAATCTGCAACCAGGCGATAAGCTGACGTTGTTTGTGAAAAACAGCAACATGCCAGATTCCTGATAAACCAGATAATAAAAAGGCACCGATTCCCCCGGTGCCTTTTTTATTTATGCCGCTTTATGTGCTTCTACCATGATGATATCACTGGTGAAAGAGCCATCATTCTGCAAGGAAAAATACGTTTTCACCTCTGTCGATGCGCTCTGTTGGTAAATGCGAATAGCGTCTACTAACGCTTCTGGCGTACGCATTCTGGCGACCCATGAAGAAAATTCCAGCGGTAACTTATCTGTAATTAAATTATCAACTATCAGATTGGCTTCATTGATTAACGTCAACCACTCACCGCTGGCGTAGTTTCGTACGTGAGAGGTATCGCGTAATGCTTCTACCGTCTGTAACCAGATGTCGCGCACTGGGTGACCCGGAGACATTACGTCCATCACAATCAGCCTACCGCTGGGTTTCAATATCCGATTCACTTCACGCAGTGCTGCACCAACATCATGCCAGTGATGGGCAGAATAACGGCTGATAACAATATCAAATGCGTTATCGGCAAATGGCAGACTTTCGGCATATCCCTGGCGGGTGGTGATATTTTTCAGGTGCCGGGCTTCGGCAGCTTGTGCCACGACATCCAGCATTTGGGCAGATAAGTCATACGCCACGACCGCGCTCACGTTTTGCGCAGCGACAAAGCTGGCATGCCCTGCTCCGCAGCCCATATCAAGTACATTTGCATCAGGATAATCAGCCAGACGCACCGCCAGGCGCTGTAAATCTCGCCCGGATGCATGTACGGTACTGGTTAAATACTCACTGGCCTGCGAGCTAAACTGCTTTTCTACGAGGTCATGGTGGGATTGTATTGTCATTGCGCTGTCCTTTTGTTGTTTGAGTATAAAAGGGCAGCGCCAAACGTTGGTCTGCCCTGTGGCAGACCTGACATACCTTATTTATCAGGCTTGCCGGGACTGAATTCAACGAGTAGCGGATTGTGGTCAGAAGCACGCGTCACCAGTACAGAAGCCTCGTTGACGTTCAAACCACGGTAGAAAACAAAATCAAGCGGGCGACCAAACGCCCGACGGCGCTGATCATCGGTAAAACGCACCTGGCGCAGCGACATTTCCCGCGCAAAGCGATATAACGCGTTCATCCTTCTACGGCTCCAGGCATTGAAATCTCCCGCCATAATGACCGGGCCGCTGTGATGGGCAATCTGATCGCCAATAGGAAGTAACTGCTTACTGTAAACATCTACGCCAAGACTAAAGTTGACGGCGTGAATATTGACGACCATCAACAGACGAGTGTCAGGTAATGGGTAGACCGTCACCAGTGCTGATTTTGCCAGACGTAAAATAGGTTCACGTTCACGTAACGGACAGCAATAAATGGGATGCGCCGCCGAAAGGGTCATTACACCGGAAGGATGCTGCGGCAGCACGAAAGCGGGTACCTGATCAGCAGCAAGATAGTTAGCAGTCGCAAACTGTACTAACTCCGGCGTTGTTTGCGCTTCCTGTAATAAAACCAGATGTGCATCTTTGCCGTAGTTCTTTAATACCGACAACCATTCAGCGCGTTGCTGTTTGTATATGTTCCACACCAGGATCCGAATACGCTCTTCGGTACTTAACGGTTCTCCGGGCGGTAATGCCTGGCCAATGCTCGCAAAAGACCCCGGCGGTAAAATCCTTTCCGCAGGTTGTCCGGCAACATAGCGCATGGCATAGGTGTTTTTTCGCACTTTTGACTTTGAAACCTCTATTACGTCACCCCTTCCGCATCCAGGAGGGTTCTACTGTTATAGGGATTTTAGCTCACTCTTTCAACGAGCAATTGTAGATTGTTATGTAAGCAAGTACTTACACCAGACTGAATTTTACTCTTTATAGATATCATTAAATCGGATGACATATCACGTATCCTGATGGTTTAATGACAAATAAATTCAAAATATCTCTTCTATTTTGCAACGGGAGCAAAAATGAAAGCCACGTCGGAAGAACTCGCCATTTTTGTTTCTGTCGTCGAAAGCGGCAGCTTTAGCCGGGCAGCGGAACAATTAGGGCAAGCAAACTCAGCGGTAAGCCGGGCGGTGAAAAAGCTGGAGATGAAACTTGGCGTTAGCCTGCTTAATCGGACCACGCGACAACTTAGCCTGACGGAAGAAGGCGAACGTTATTTTCGTCGCGTACAGTCAATTTTGCAGGAGATGGCAGCGGCAGAATCAGAAATTATGGAGACGCGTAATACACCGCGTGGACTGTTACGGATCGATGCCGCGACGCCAGTGGTGCTGCACTTTCTGATGCCGTTGATTAAGCCTTTCCGTGAACGCTATCCGGAAGTCACTTTATCGCTAGTCTCCTCCGAAACGATTATTAATTTGATCGAAAGAAAAGTGGATGTCGCGATACGCGCCGGTACGTTAACGGATTCCAGCTTACGTGCCAGGCCGTTATTTAACAGTTATCGAAAAATTATCGCCTCCCCTGATTATATTTCCCGCTACGGTAAGCCAGAAACGATCGACGATTTAAAGCAACATGTTTGCCTGGGCTTCACTGAACCCGCTTCCCTCAATACCTGGCCGATAGCCTGTAGTGATGGGCAATTACATGAGGTGAAGTACGGTTTGTCATCCAATAGTGGGGAAACACTGAAACAGCTTTGCCTGAGTGGCAACGGGATTGCGTGTTTGTCCGACTACATGATCGACAGAGAAATCGCTCGCGGAGAATTAGTGGAGTTAATGGCAGATAAAGTGTTGCCAGTTGAAATGCCATTCAGTGCAGTCTATTACAGCGACCGTGCGGTAAGTACGCGCATCCGGGCTTTTATCGATTTCCTTAGCGAGCATGTAAAAACAGCTCCCGGAGGAGCTGTCAGAGAGGGTTAATCCCATTCAGGAGCCAGACCTTCCGGGCTAACCAGGCGGTCGTTGCAATCCAGTGCGGCGATCGCTTTTTTATCTTCGGCATCAAGCTGTAAATTTTGTGCCTTAAGATTACTCTCCAGGTTTTCACGTTTAGTAGAAGAAGGAATTACTGAGAAACCTTCCCCCATCGCCCACGTCAGAATCACTTGTGCCGGGGTCGCATTGTGTTTAGCTGCAATACGAGCAATAACCTCATCTTTCAGTGCATTACCATAAGCCAGCGTCATATAGGAAGTGATATGAATGCCGTGCTGTTTGGCCCAATCAACCACTTTACGGTTTTGCAGATAAGGAGAGAGTTCAATCTGGTTGGTAGCGATGTTTTCAGCGCCAACAGCAGCAATCGCTTTTTCCATCTGCGGGATCGTGAAGTTGGAAATACCGATCTCACGCGTCAGCCCTTGTTTTTTGGCTTCCAGCAGCGCCTGCATAAACTCTTCAACAGAAACTTCATCATTTGGTGACGGCCAGTGGATTAGCGTCAGATCAACATAATCGGTACGCAATTTTTGCAGGCTTTCTTTCAGGCTCGGGATCAATTTGTCTTTGCTGAGATTTTCAATCCAGATTTTAGTGGTGATGTAGAGTTCATGACGAGGCACGCCACTTTCTGCAATCGCCTGACCTACTGCAGCTTCGTTATCATAGATTTGTGCGGTATCAATTGCGCGATAACCAAGTTCTAGCGCCGTTTTCACAGATGAAATAACAACGTCGTCTTTGAGACGGAAAGTACCTAAACCAAATACGGGGATAGCCATAATATGCCTCTTTTAATGCTATTTTCGTTAATTGAGGTGATTATGGGCTTCAGACTGTTGCGGAAAAAGGGCGCAAAACGCAGAGGATTTTTGCGATTTTAGCAATAATAGAAATACAAACGAAAAAAAACCTCGAGCGTTAACTCGAGGCTTCTTAATAAGTGGCGGAACGGACGGGACT
>NZ_VATP01000032.1:0-28875 GCF_005781125.1 Escherichia sp. E2748 | reverse complement strand
GGGCTGTGATATGCCCCCGCGGGGCGTGGATCAGAGCACGCTGAGAGTGGAATACTATTGCCAGAATAAGCAGGAATTCTCTTATCTGCGCGAAGTATTCATTGATATAACAATGTAATTAATAAAGTTAAAGGTGATATCATGTTAAATATGCGAAAAATTAAATCTATAGAGAAGTTTAAATCTGAACAATATCTCAGAGATGCTCATCCGGTGACTTCTCATGTTAACGCCCTCTCTCCAGGGGTATTAACATGCAGCTTCCCTTCTCAGAAAGGGATAGTGCGAGGGCAGACTATTTATCTGGAATTTTATTATAAATACCAGAATGCGGAAATTGCCATGGATCCTAGCGCAATAAAAATGGATGTGGCGAGTAAAAATATTTTACCAAAACCACATGGTGAGGGAGAATTTACGGATACTGACGGTAGCAAAGTTTATATGTATAAGTATTCGTTCAATGTACCTAACAATATTGCTTTGGGCGATAATGCGATCGACTTGACATTGACTGTACAAGCCCTGGGAGCAGCTGCGCCAGTAACATGTCACTGCCAATATTATGTACTGGAGTCAAATACTGATCTCGATGATGAGATTACTATCTCTTTTGATGACACTCAGATTATTGACTTGAATGCTCCGGAAACTCTTAATGATAGTTATTCAAATCTGTCTGGCGTCACCTATATTACTGGTACGATAACGTATAAACGTAATTTGACGAAATATCCTGGCGATGAAAAACACCAGGATATCCAACTGTATCTGCGACCTGTAAGTATGTCGCAGGCGGTTTTCGAAAACGTATTTTTTATGATGTCTGATACTAATCAGGATTTATCAAAAATATATCCTGACATGCAATATCATTATGTTAGTAATATAATCTCGAGTAAACTTGATGGTTTTGTTATTAACCTTGAAAATGATTCAGCATCGAAAGCTGGCGTGGCAAAGTTCCGTATTTACCCCTGTGCTAAAGATGCCGGTTTCCTGGTAATGACAGTAAGTTCAGGTTCCCCGGATATTGATACTTCTGACTCTAAAGGTCTGTTTATTGAAGGCATTACGCCAGAGTACATGGGATATTCAATGTACTTTGAAAATACCGACGGTGATATTCTTGATGAAGATCAACAGAAAGTGAATTTGCATTTCAAATCTCTGGAGGATGTCGAATCTAAACCTGATTATGGCGGTTTTATAAACGATACCATTCTTGTGTTTAATGAGCCAACTTATGTTGATCTTATGGGAACAGCTGTTATTGGTGATCGAACTTTTTTGGGGCGTTATGAGGTTCCTTCAAAACCGCAGAAAACGATTTATCCCTTTGAATTCGATACTACAGAGTTAATGGTACAGGATAACGTAAATAAAGCCAAAAACAGGATTTCATACATTGTTGCTGAACGTAGCGGCAACGTAGGGATTTCTGAACATAAAAGACTTATTGTCACGAAGGCAATTCCAGTGACGCCGCCGAAAAAAGGAACGTTAAAATCACCAACCTTTATTGATGTTAGTGGAACGGAAATGGTATCTGGAGGGATCATTAATAAGCATCGTATTGGGAATGGTCTGCCTGGTGAACATATGTACTATCGTATTCCGGTTGCTGGAAACCTTACTGCGGGAGATGTTATTAATACTAAAATTGAATTATCGTATTACGATGATGATAATTATGTTTATTCAAATTTACCCGGTCGGTTACTTCACTCCCACGAAATTATGCCAGCAGATGTTACACTAGGTTACCTCCAGGTTGAGATTATGTATGAAGATCTTTGTAATTGCAACAGCGATCCTTTTGGCACAACCAGTAGCAAGTTAATTATCTGGTATGAGACTGAAGGGAACGTTGAAGCTGTGTCTTCTACGCTAATTCTTAATATCGATACAGTAATGTAAGTCAAAAATGGATACCAGCAATAACGCTGGTATCCATTTTTATATTCTATTGCAATAATATTTTGGTATTAATATGTCGAATTATAAATTATTAATCATAGGTGGCATATTATCTTCATTGGCAGGGTGTGCTTATGTTGTGCATCCTCACTGGGATAAATGCGGTAATTCTGCATGCACCGTACAGGCGATAAATATAACAAAAAAATAGGCTGTTGAGTTACAGGTCTGTTTGTTGATTGTTATTTTTATCTACATAGGAGAATAGTTTAAGTTTGCCAGAAAACCGCCGTTATAATTAGTGTGGTGGTTTTCTGACTTTACAAGTAGCACATTGCTACTGTTCTTTATTCCCTTTATTTGGGAAGAAAAATAGAAGTATCAAGGATTGGATACAACCACCTGAACTTTTCGTTTCTGAGTCTCTTTAGTGACTTTCCAGGTACTGTTTGTTGCCCCTGTTATATCGATATATTTACCGCTATTGACGGAGTCCTCGACCTGCCACTGGTAGTTCAATACACCGCACGCTTTTGTACAGGTTGGTGTTGCTGTCAGAGTGTCATTAACGATAGGTGCGCCAGAAACACCGGTACCGCCGCTAATTACCACTTTAATGACATCGTCGCTTCCAGAAATCTGTAGTCCACCTGCGGTTCCGTTTACCGTAGACTGAACAGGTTTGCCCTAGAATGGCTCAGTAATATTTTTGTCAGTTTGTGGAGTAACAAACAGTGTAATTGTCTGTCCTAAATCTTTGTCCTGAATAGTGTAAGTTTCGGTTGCTGCCACTTCAGTAGAGCCAGTCTTCCAGCTATAGAGTCGGGGAGTCGTTGTATCGGGTTTATCTCCATCAACATCGGCAAATGCAAAGTCATGAGTGGGATCGATTTTTACGACATCGCCGTGGTCAAGAATGCCATTTGCATTTTTATCCTCAAAAGTAATATCACCTGCAGTCAGGGTTGGCTCATGACCAGTAATGGGCACCGTTGCGGAAGAGGTGATTATTGCTGCGACGGCATTAACACTCATACTGAGTAAGAAGCCCATTGTAATGCTGGCGGCAGTCTTTTTTTTCAAGCTTAGTTTCATATTCTCTTGTCTTACTATTTATTAACAAATACCCAATACAGATGCGGGATAACGATGACTTTCTGGCTCAGTAATAAGTCATTTGATAATTTGCACCCGCACTTTTCGCTTTTGATCGGCTGTGGAAGGAACATATGTCATCGCTGTGGCACCTGGAATATCGACGTAATTATTACTACCTGCTTGATCTTCTCTCTGCCATTGGTAAGTCAACGCATTGCAGCCTGTTCTACAAGGCATTGTTGCTGTCAGCATATTTCCCACTACAGGCACACCTGTAACCGTTGCGACAGAAACTGTTGTCAGATTAAAGATCAGGCGTTTGCCGGTATCCTTGCCATTAATTTTGACGCCAACAGGTAACTTTGGGTTTTCCAGAAGACCACTAAATGTTGTGGTGTAGTGTCCAGGATTGGTTTCCTGAACGGTATCGAAGGAATATTTCGATGTATCTACAGTACTGTCAGCAATAAAGAATGTTATGCGTTCTTTTTCGTTGCTAATTGGCTGGCCCTTGCTGTCTTGCAAGGTAAGGGTCAGAGTCGACTTGTCAGTACCTCCGACAGAAAACGTTGTCTTGTCAGCAGTAAGCGTACTTTGCTCAAGTGCGGCTGAGGTATCTGTAAAAATGATGTCAGCAGATGCCAGCGTAGTATCTTCCAGGCTTGCAGTAATAGTAAATTTTCCAGCGCTTTCACCGGCAGTTACCGTTGTTGTGTAAATGCCATTACCAGACTCTTTGAGTTTTCCCAGTTGCGGTATAACCGTCGCCTGAGACTTTAATGCGGCAGTTCCTGCTGCCAAAGCCATACCGTCTACCAATGAGTTGATCGGCGAAAATGTGCCATCGAGAATTATCTGGTCAGCTTTACCACTTACCGGTTTCTTCTCATCATCCAGTAGAGTAATTGTCAACGTGGTTTGCGTTTTCTTATCAGCCAGAAGATACGCTACGGCGATGCTAAGGTTGGAATATTTCTTACTTATTGTCGGTGGCGTAAGAACAACCTGCATCTCGGCAGGTCGTGATGCATTACCACGGGTATCATGCGCAATAGCGGAGATTCCCCAGGCATTGATCGCGCCATCTTTCCACTCCGGCAACACCATCTGCCAGCGGGCTCCCTGAGCGATCAACTTACCGCCCGCGGCTAAAAATGATGCGTCATTCCATTCAATATCTTTCAAACCATGTTTTGCCTGCACTTCAGGCAACAACGGAATGACCTGTTTTGATTTTCCTGTTACTCGCCCCGGGAGGTGTAATTTGATAACGGTTTGTTTGCGATACTCAAGAACGATGTCGTTATTACGATTAACAAGGTCATAGCGGCTGCCATTCAGGGTACGGATGCCTTCTACGGCATGCGTATTTAATTGCTGGCGGAGTGGGGTGCCGATGCGCCAGTTCACATCCGCTTTGAGCTGAGTGTCGTGTTTTCCACTCTCGCCAGTGCGATGCTCCGCGCTTAATGTCAGCAGTGGAAATGGTGTGAAATTCACGCCGACAGTCAGAGCCCGGGGGTTTTTCTGTCGGTTTTCTTTACCAAACAGCACGACTTCCCGACCGAAATACTGCTCATACGTTAGCGTGGTGCCAAGTTGCGGGAGAGCGGGAAGGTATCCTTCCAGACGTAAATCCCAACCATTGGCAGGCCGTTCTTCATAATCTTCAACGTCCGGAGATGCTTTCCATCCGGTTAGCCCGATGTAGCCATTAGCGGAAAATTTAACAAAATTACGCCAGTATTCGGCGCCAATCCCCGCCCGGGCATGATCTCCGGATAAATCGTAATCGATAAAGGTATTGAGGCCATACATCGTTTGCTGGTTGAAGTGGCGATAACCAATGCCCTGGTTCACAATGCCCCGCCCGTCAACACGGTGGACGCCGCTTTGAGAAAACAGCAGATTGTTCGGTACGTCGTACCACGGATGAAGCAATATAAAAGAGGAATCTTTTAGCGATAAGTTATCGTCGGCGTTGATTTCTATTTGTGCTGTTCCGTAATGTTGCAGCCATTCAGCGGCGCTTTGATTTGCCTTACCCAGCACAAAGCCTTTGGCCATCGCTTTTGCCATGTTGCTATCCGTATGACCAGAAAGCACTCCTCCAGCCTGAGACGCAAAAGCGGCTAACTGAGTTAATTGAGCATTTTCCTGATCACGATCTTCCGCTTCTGAATCTGCACGTGAGCTATCTCGTTGCGTTTCATAAGGCGTGCTTTTTTGCTCGGCGAGCAAAGCGACATCCGCACTGGCCATAGCAGGCGATATAACCTGGCAAATCGAACCGATCACGACCGTTATACTTTTAAGAACAAAACCGCGGCTAATTATTTTGTTGGTATTGTACATATTCTATAGAGGAAGGCATTTTTATGTTAATAAATAATTTCGCTTTAGAGCAAACGATGATGAAGCAAAAACATCAACTATCTTATAACCAGCTTTCATTAAGTTAAATTATGAGTAAGCACCATAAAGAGAGGGTAATTCCTGTATTGGTGTGATTTTGGTTAATGAACGGGGAGGGTGATTGTTAGCGCTGTAGCGAGTTATAAATCAGCATACAGCCACTGAACCCTGTTGAAGTGGATATAAAAATGATGATTTATTTTTAGGGAAAGTATTTGCAATGATTTTGAAAAAAATGTATTTGTGTCTGGTAATCGATAATTGCATTAAATCTTTAGACATTCTCTGCTGTGCCAGCATTAATCCTGTGCTATAGAGTTAAACCATCCTGTGGATACACGTCTACACGTTTAGGTATGCCTCCACCTTCCGACTTATCCAAATCTTTTTTTTGCCGATAATTTATTAAACAATATAAGTAATCTGTGAGGTGATGCTATGAACGATCATGAAGCACTAGAGAATATGATGAAAGAGATTCAGCAAATCGTATCTTTTCATGCCGGAGCCGAAACAAGAGTCCAGACCAGAGTGACAATCAGGAGTAACGATGATAAGCATATTTTAATAAACATAGGTGAAATTTCAGACATAGATATTCATTTTAAAAGTCCTGTTATGAAATAGAGTTACTCAACATTTTGTTCGTCAAAATATCTGAATTTGTCATATCATACGCTTTCTGGCGATGGAACAGACATAATTGCGATAATGCTTCATGTGGTACATTTTTAGCTTTTATGTCTGAAATTGATATCTGCATAGTATTGTATTCAATGGTTGTTTCTGGTATTTAAACCAGGAATGCTGATATATCCATTTTATAACTACTTGTTTTATCAGTAGAAGTTTTAGTACGTTAATAAATGTCCTGGTTGTTAAAATTATTTTTTGTCCACGTCCTGCACTCTCCGGATTCAATTACTCCTGTCCTTACTGAAGAGCTGTTCTTATGCCTGGTAATGTGAATACATGAACTGTTGCTGATAATCTCTAAACCGGGATTAGCCTTTCTTTATGTACTCATATCACAGCATTAACTTTATTCTCACTTGTTGTACAATGCAGTAACTTATTTTGTGCCTGATCAGGCCTGGTAAAGTATCAAGAGCCCCGCGGGATAATCTGAAACTGTTATGCTACAAAAGATGTCATATACCTTTTCTACGTTGCAGCAGCGCTATCTAAAGTTCTATTGTAATTTGGGTCAATCTTTCTCTCAGTCTGAATCCCGGGCAATAACAGAGCCACTAGCTTCTTCTGTAGTGCAATGAAAAGATTATCGAATGAATATTAATACACGGCAATTATTTGTGCTGTCGACGCTTGCCGGGACAGTTCTGACGACCTCAATACCCGTTTATGCGACAACAGCAAAAGATCAAACACTGGTGATAACTGGGCATAAACCCGTGGCTGCCCCCGAGCTTACCCTGGGGGATACATTAACGCTGGAACCTAAATTCAGCGATCCTGATGGTGATACTGAAGATACTTCCCCATCAGGGACGACGTATCAGTGGCAGGTAGAAACGGCCCCCGGACAGTGGGAAGATATTCCAGGACAGACCACGACCCAATACACACCATTTTCAACAAGTAAAGGACATGTACTACGCGCACAAGTCACAGCGCGCACAGACAGTAATAATACAATTCCCTTTGAGGGGGATGCGATTGCCTCGGCTTCTGTAGATACCTACACCGTAATCAGCAGTACAAAGTCATCTTTGCCGGATTGTAGTGGGCTGGCTGATACAGATATTAAATGCAGCGTGACGTTGGTCAATAGCCTCGGTGAACCTGTCAGTAATGCGATTGTTGATATTAAGCCTGGCTATTCTGCAAAAACGACCTCCGGAACTACGGATAGTAGCGGTCAGACTACCGTTATTGTGCACCCGGATAAAACCGTCGATGCAGCGATGGATAAAGATGCAGAATCTGTGATAACCGTGAATAATGTTGAGGTCTTACCCCGGATAAAAGTCAAGGTTACACCGATAGTCGAGCTGTACGATAAAGTAAATAATACTGCAAGAGACTGGTCTGGGCTTATTGCACATGGTGCTTATTTACCGATCAACAGTACCGTGGGTTTCGCAAGCGCAAATGGGAAAAAACTGGATAGTAATCGCTGGATAGTAGAAGGCGTGACGCCTGCTGGCGAACAAAAAATCGTATTGGATGCAACAAATACAGAAATTCAGATTACTGATAAACCGGGTGTCGGTATGATTGGTGCAATGAAATTTACTGATAAAAATACGAACATTGTACAAACGTCTCAATCATTTCGTTTTATGAGTTATGTTAAGTTTTCTGGTGTTGATGTATCACCTTATGCTGGTATTGAAAATGTTTGTAGAAACTCAGCGGAAGCAAAAACGTTAGGTACTAACGACGGACTGGCAAGAAATGATATGTTTAATTGGGATTATGATGGACTACATGAAGGTGCGCTTTGGGCCGGAATTTCCTATTCGCCAAATACGCTCGACGGTGCTTATCGATATGGTGGTACTGGGCGCTATCAGTGGGTTCATATAATACAGGGGGCATACGCGGAATCCCCACTTAAACAAACAGGTAGTGTGCCTTCGCCAACTGATGTTTTATGCCGTTAATATTAATTATTCTATTTTTGAGTGGCCGCGTATGCGGTCACTTCTTTCAATAAAATCTGCAAATGTGAAATATATGTTCCGGTTAATATTAAACTGAATTCTGTTCCAGAACTTTGTCTTTCCTCTCATGCATGTCCGTCGTTATCATTCATGTCACTTGCTGCGACGAAACCGGAATGCAGCTTAATTTATCTTTTCGAAACCCTGAGTAACATCTTAAACAGAGATATCTCTGCACACGATAAAATAAAATAATCATTTTAAAACAATAGGTTATATCTTAATCTTGCGATTTAAAACAATATCACATCAAAATTGGATAATCCTGTCATAAAGTTCAGTGATGCAAGTGATGTGCAGCGACTTTCAGGGAACGGCAGACAATGAATGAACGACCCGATTGTGAAAGCGCAGAACAGAACTAACCGTGGGGATACCCGTCTCTACAATGATTCACATAAGGGAGCTATGGTGAATATGATTAATGCACAAGAACGTCATGCCACTTTTCAGTTTGGTGATTTCTCTTTTACAGATGATGGTTTTTTGTGTTGCGGAGCGGAAGAAGTCTATCTGCCGCCTAAAGAAGCTGGCGTGCTTAAGGTTTTATTAGCGAATGCAAAACGTGTAGTCAGTAAACATAAAATTATTAATGATGTCTGGTCTTCTGCGGTGAGTGACGAGTCGCTGACGCGAAGCATTTATCGTATTCGTAATGCTCTTGGTCAGAACAAAGAAAAAATCTTTATTGAAACCGTTTACGGCAAAGGATACAGATTCGTCATAGACGTTAACACTACAGTATCAGATATCACTAAAAATAGTGAATATCAGACATCCTGCCACGCTGTACAGTTAATGGAAGAAAAACGCACATTAGCTGGTTACGAATTTGCGGCTTCAGATGCTGTCTATTACGCAGCGTCGAAAACAAAACGCAACTGTAGCCAATGTGATTTTCTGAAAGAGCTAATCTCTGCGCTTAATAGTGATTTTCCGCTAAGAGAATAATTCGACTTCTCATACCCATCGACGCACTGGACGGTGGGTTCTTGCCATGTTAAAGCCAGTCCTCACGATTGTGAGCCGTAGCCTATTGTTAATTGATTTCTCACCACCGTCATGGAGGGTATTAACTGCCCTTTATAGCGCACGTTATAAATAAAGTGAAAAACGCCGCCTGCCGATAAATGACGAACTGGTGTTAAATGACCGGCGAGAGCGGGCAGGGGCTGACACCAGGTCGTACTGCATAAATTGATTTCCAGCCCCTGTGGCGGTGGAGTAAGAAGATTTATTTTCCACGTAATATATTTCACGGGCGCGTTACGTGGTACGACGGTGGGGGCGTGAAGAACACGCCCAACCAGTAATTCTTCGCCTGTAGTCAGCGTGCCACCGCTGCTCTGCTGGCTCCAGCTTCCTGCGGAAGCCAGGCATAATGACGAATGGATCGCCAGCAGCAGAAGCGCTGTATTAATGGCTTTCATTATTTTTGTCCGCCGATGCAGGTCGACATATGTAACATTCGGTCATGTGCAATCTCCTGCGTAGACAACACTACCAGCTGTGGGTAAATCCGGTGCAGAAAACGGGAAAGCATAGTTCTGAGCGGTGGAGCGACAAGCAGTACCGGCGGAATATTACGCGAGTTTTGCTCAAGGATAGCCTGTTCTGTCTGGCGAATCAGGTTGTCGGCAATACCCGGTTCAATGATGCTGTTATTCTGGATTGCCTGCAGGAGAATCTTCTCAAGATTGCTGTCGAGGCCAATCACGTCGATATCTTTATTATTACGGAACCAATGTTGGGTAATTGCCCGACCGAGGCGGCTACGGATTTGAGCGGTTAAATCATCAGGATCGGTGATTGTCGGCGCAAATTCAGCCATCGTATCGATAATAGTGCGCATATCACGGATAGAAACTTGTTCCACCAGGAGATTTTGCAGCACTTTATGGAACAGCGTTAAAGAGATCACGCCAGGAATCAAACCATCTACCAGTCGTGGCATATCTTTTTCAAGGCGATCGAGCAACAGTTGGGCTTCATTGCGGCCAAACAGTTCGCCAGTGTGCTGGGTAATCAGATGGTTCAGATGCGTTGCCACCACGGAGGCCGGGTCAACCACGGTATAACCCTGAACCTGAGCCTGCTCACGCTGCACTTCATCAATCCACCATGCCGGGAAACCAAATGCCGGATCTTTACACGGCGTACCGTCCAGATCACCTTCGGCGCAGCCTGGGTTAATTGCCATCCAGCGTTCAGGGTGAATCGTGCCATGACCAATTTCCACGCCTTTCAGCAGGATACGATAACTGCCTGGTTCAAGGCTCAGATTGTCACAGATGTGTACAGACGGCGGGAGAAAACCCATTTCATGCGCAAAGTTTTTACGCAGGCCACGGATACGCGTCAGTAACTGACCGTTTTGATCGCTATCAACCAGCGGGATTAAACGGTAGCCCACTTCCAGCCCCAGTACGTCTTCAATCTGTACGTCTGCCCAGGAGGCTTCGGCTGTGGCGTGAGCGGCTTCAGCATGGATTTCGTCGCGCGTTTTATCTTCTTTGCTGACAGACTGGTTGTTTTCCTGGCGACCGCGTAACCACCAGGCTAAACCCAGCAGAGCTGCGGTAAAAAGCAGAAATACCAGATTAGGCATTCCGGGGATCAAACCAAGCAGACCGATTACGCCAGCCGCCAGCAGCATTACCTGAGGATTGTGGAACAACTGCCCCACCATTTGCTCCCCGACATCCTGTTCGGTCGCTACGCGCGTAACAATAACGCCGGCAGCGGTGGAGATTATTAGGGCAGGTATCTGAGAAACCAGACCATCGCCAATGGTTAACAGGGTATAAGTTTCACCGGCTTGTCCGATCGCCATACCATGTTGCAGGACACCGATAGCGAGGCCGCCGATGATGTTAATGGCCATAATCATCAGGCCCGCGATGGCATCACCGCGCACGAACTTACTGGCACCATCCATTGAGCCGTAAAAGTCGGATTCCTGGGTCACTTCGTTACGACGACGTTTGGCTTCGGCTTCACCGATCAGACCGGCGTTAAGGTCGGCGTCAATGGCCATCTGCTTACCTGGCATCCCGTCGAGAACGAAGCGAGCGCCCACTTCGGCAATACGTCCGGCACCTTTGGTGATAACCATAAAGTTAATGATGATCAGAATCGCAAACACCACGATGCCGATAGCAAAGTTACCGCCAACCAGAAAATGACCAAACGCTTCCACGACGCGACCCGCCGCCGCAGCGCCGGTGTGGCCTTCCATCAGGATGATACGCGTCGAAGCAATGTTCAGCGCCAGTCGAAGCAGGGTGGCAAACAGGAGGACCGTCGGGAATGCCGAGAACTCCAGTGTGTTTTTGGTGAACATGGATACGAGCAGGATCATCAATGAAAGGACGATATTGAACGTAAACAGGGTGTCCAGAAGAAACGCCGGGAGCGGCAGGACCATCATGGCGAGGATCATCATGATCAGCACCGGGCCGGCCAGTATTCGCCACTGGGTATCTTTCAACTGTGGTAAACGTAATTTAGTGGCGATATCAGACATCGGTATTCATCTCGTGGTTAAAATCCAGTTTTTCCGGTACAGGAAGGTTCCGGGGTGGTACGGGTTTGGTTTCGCCGGTGTGGCGCCAACGACGCAGGCTGTAGACCCACGCGAGCACTTCTGCCACCGCGCTATAAAGTTCTGTCGGGATCGGTCTGCCAATCTCGCTGTGTCGATAAAGCGCACGCGCCAGCGGTGGCGCTTCCAGCATCGGGATCTTATGTT
Source organism: Escherichia sp. E2748 (assembly GCF_005781125.1). Classification (NCBI taxonomy): domain Bacteria; kingdom Pseudomonadati; phylum Pseudomonadota; class Gammaproteobacteria; order Enterobacterales; family Enterobacteriaceae; genus Escherichia; species Escherichia sp. E2748. Next base: position 17,004 of record NZ_VATP01000032.1, on the reverse strand, counting down.
CTTTCCCCAGCTCTCTGATGCGCAGAGCGACTTCACCTGCGCCTTTGGCCAGCACGATTGGTGCGCTCATAGTGTTTTCTTTGTATGACAGGGCGACGGAGTAGTGCGTTGGGTTATTGACAATCACATCAGCATCAGGCACATCGGACATCATGCGGTTTCTGGCGATAGCGCGCTGCATCTGCTTGATTCTGTTCTTGATGTGCGGATCGCCTTCCTGCTGTTTAAATTCATCGCGTATTTCCTGGCGGGTCATACGCAGCTTTTTCAGGTTGCTAAAAATCTGGTTAAAAATGTCATAGCCAACCATCGGGATAATGCACAGTAGTACCATCATCAGGCAGTGCAGAATCAGGTCCATCGCGCGGCCAATCGCTTCAGGCAGTGGAGCACTCACTAACTGGATGAAATGCTCTTTATTATTAATAAGATACAAAGTACAGCCTGTTCCTACTAAAGTAACTTTCAGACATCCTTTTAATAATTCAGCGACCATTTGCCCTGAAACCATCCGTTTCATTCCTGAAAGTGGATTTAAGCGTTTTAAATCTACTTTCAGGCCACCGCCCAGGTGAAGCCCACCAATCAGTAATGGCGCGGCAATCCCCACTACAAACAGGCCAAGCAGAAAGGGCATCAATGCCTGAATCATCATTACCAGCATGTCGTAAAGCTGGTGAATCATGCTTAACGGGTCCTCAATTTGATTTCTGTTGAGGGTTAACCCGGAATGCAATAACTGTAATAACGTGCGGGCAAGGTTTTCTCCGCTACCCGTCATCAGCGACCAGCCTGCTAACAGAATCAGCAGGGAGGTGAGTTCTCTGGAACGAGGAATCTGCCCTTTTTTCCGCGCTTCTTCTTTTCGGTGAGCTGTGGGTTCTTCTGTTTTTTCCTGATCGCTTTCTTCTGACATACGCCTGCCTGGATTTATTTCCTCTGATAGCCATTAAAGCCCTGGTTATCAGAGGAAATGACATTACATAGATTAAAAGCCGAGACTCTGGAGAAGGTCATCAACCTGGCCCTGGGATGTCATCACACCTGCCTGGGTGTTATCGATTTGCGGACCATTGATTAATGAATTAGCGACTTCTTTCTTCGGTGCAGCCTCTTCTGGAATGTTATCTACGAGAACCCGGATCAACTCTTTTTCGACAACTTCAATAATGGTCATCATGCGCTGGATAACCTGACCGGTCAGATCCTGAAAGTCCTGCGCCATCATGATTTCCATGAGCTGATTATTAGTTTTGCCCGCCAGACTGGTCGCCTGTTTCAGGTATTGCCGGGTATCCTTTACCAGCTCGCGCGCTTCTGGCAGTTCAACAGGCGCATCAAACCAGGCATCCCAGCGTTGTGTTAACTGTTCAGCTCCGCTGGAGATAGCGTCCTGCATCGGTCTTGTTTCTTCCACACTGTTCAGCACACGCTCCGCAGCCTGCGATGTTTTCTTTGCCACATAATTCAGACGTTCGCGGGCATCAGGGATCGCTTCAGCCGCATCCATGATGGTTCGCTCAAGGCCAAGACTGACCAGACTATCCCTTAGCATCCGTGTGATATTACCAATACGGGTAAAGACGTCTGGATCGTGATTCTTTTGTGGCAGTTGCGCAGACGCGGTCATGATTATCCTCCGAGCTTCTCAAAGATTTTGTTCAGCTTTTCTTCAAGAGTGGCTGCGGTAAAAGGTTTAACGACATAACCGCTGGCACCGGCCTGCGCCGCTGCAATTATGTTTTCTTTCTTCGCTTCTGCGGTAACCATCAGCACAGGCAGAGCTTTAAGCGCGCTATCCTGGCGAATTTCATTCAGTAGCTGTAAACCGTCCATATTCGGCATGTTCCAGTCACTAATGACAAAATCGAATGGTTCTTTTTTCAGACGCGTCAGTGCGTCATGACCATCTTCCGCTTCGTCAACATTGTTGAAGCCGAGATCTTTAAGGAGATTGCGGACAATGCGACGCATGGTGGCAAAGTCATCAACAACGAGGAAACGTAAATTCTTATCTGTCATGGTATATCCTGAAATGTTTCTAAGTACGAAACAGGCTGTTAAATACGGCGAGACTGCCCGGTTATGTTATTGAGAATTTGTTGGCTCATATCATCGAGGTCGGCGACTTCTGTTACCGCCTCTAAAGCCACTGCTTCACGGGGCATACCGAATACCACACATGAACGTTCGCTCTGGGCGAGGGTTCGGGCGCCTGCGTTACGCATCGCCAACAGACCTTTCGCACCATCGTTACCCATACCCGTCAGGATCACACCAACGGCATTTCGTCCTGCGACGCGGGCAACAGATTCAAACAGCGTATCTACCGACGGACGATGGCGGTTAACAGGCGGCGTATCGCTAAGTTTGATATGGTAGTTAGCCCCGCTACGTATTAACTCCATATGTCTGCCGCCTGGCGCGATATAAGCATGACCGGGTAGTACGCGGTCATCATGCTCTGCTTCCTTTACGGACAGAAGGCAGGATTTATCCAGACGCTGGGCAAAAGAACGGGTAAACCCTGGCGGCATATGTTGTGCGATGACGATTCCCGGACATGTCGGCGGCATTGGCAACAGGACATGGCTTAATGCTTCTGTACCACCGGTAGAGGCGCCAATGGCAATAATTTTTTCACTGCCAATAAGCGGGGCGCGAATAACGGGAGGAACTGTTCTTTTCTGGAAACTCCGCACGCTTGCCGCGATACGAATTTTGTCAGCGATCATATCGCTGTATTTTTCCATCCCTTCCTGAAGTCCTTGCTGAGGTTTAGTAATAAAATCTACGGCGCCCAGTTCCAGTGCTGCAATAGTGATATCAGAGCCTTTGCTGGTCAGTGAAGAAAGCATTAATACCGGCATTGGACGCAGACGCATTAAACGTTCAAGAAAATCCAGACCATCCATGCGCGGCATTTCAACGTCCAGCGTCAGTACATCCGGGTTATGTTGTTTAATCAAATCACGGGCCATGATGGGATCATGCGCTGTGGCGACCATTTCCATATCTGGTTGTTGATTAACAATTCGCGTCATGATATTGCGGATTAACGCCGAATCGTCCACGCACAACACTTTTATCTTTTTCATTTGTTACCCCTTTGTCAGGCAGTAAACAGATTGGCCGCGCAGGCGAAAATGACTATTTGCAGTATTAAAATGTTCTGAATGACCCGCAAAAAGTATTCCACCTGGTTTCAGTATTTCTGCAAAACGGCGCATAAGAATATCCTGCGTATTTCTGTCAAAATAAATCATCACATTGCGACAAAAAATAGCATCAAACGGTGCAGGAATATCCCACTGTGGGGCCACGAGATTCAGCTGTTGGTAATGAATCGATGCCAACAGTTCCCTTTTTACCTTTACTTTATCACCGTGATTTCCTGTTCCGCGCAGAAACCAGTCTTTTTTCTGTTTTTCATTCAGACTAGCCAAATCGGATAATTGATAAATTCCTTTTTTGGCATGACGCAGAACATCGGTATCAATATCAGTTGCCAGTATGCGAGGCCCCGTAATACTACGACCCAGCGTTTCTTCCAGCGTCATCGCAATTGACAGTGGTTCTTCGCCTGTGGATGCCGCAGCGCACCATACGTTATACATACCGCGCCGACTCCGCGCATGTTCTGCAAGAATAGGGAAATGGTACGCTTCACGAAAAAAAGAGGTCAGGTTAGTGGTCAGCGAGTTGACAAATGTCTGCCATTCCGGCGCATCAGAGCTGCTTTCAAGCAGTGCCATATACTCACTGAAGCTGTTTATCCCTAGCTGAGTGATTCGGCGGGATAAACGATTATAGACCATATCTTTTTTTTGACCATTCAGGACAATACCTGCACGGCGGTAAATTAGCTCGCTGACACGTGCTAAATCTTTATCCGTGAGAGTGTTCAGAGTTTGCGTAGGGAATTCAGAGTGATTAGCCATATTGCGGAATTTTATTTCTCAGTGTTTCCGCATTTAGCGGGGGATAGAGAGTTATTTTCAACACATGATTGGGGTTTCAATACGCATCACCCGATCATAAACACAGCCTGGCGGTGATCAGGTGATACGGGAAAACAGAAAATAACAATCAGGATTAACGGAGTGACTAAAACGAAAAATCGACAATCAGACACCCATATTCATGATGTCCTGATACGCGCTAACCATTTTATTGCGTACCTGAACACCAAGGTTAAGTGCTACAGATGACTTCTGCATCGAAACCATAACATCATTTAAGCCAACTCCTGGCACGCCTGCCAGATAGTCTTCAGAGCCTTGTTTGGCCTGATTCTGGAGCTGGCTGATATTATTGAGGCTGTTAAATAACACATCAGAAAATTGCGTTTTATTTTCTGTGTCATTTGATCCTGTCAGAGCAAGCTGATTCTGCATTGCAGAAACCTGGCCTGCCTGACGCTGGATCTGATTTACTACCCCATTGATTGTATTTAGGGACATATTGTTATTTCACCTTACTGACACTTAACTTAACAACAGATAGTTGATACTGATGTCTTATCAGCTCTGTTTAATTTAGGCGTACTTTATCATGGCGGAAGTTCAGCAGCATTGTGGGAAAAGTCAGCATAAACCTGTTCTTATTGCAGATTAGGTTTAGGGCTGTTTCAGGCGATAATTCTTATCTGGCAAATTTTCTGAAATGAAAAATTGTCGCGAATAATACTCATCACCAGTTTGTTCATCTGCATCTGCAATATGACACCTGCGTTGAAGTCGTACCATTTAACTTTACAGGAATATGGCATGAATGCCACAACCCAGGGTAATAAAAAAAATAGTCCCTTTGATTTTAAGGCACTACTGGAACGAATTCGGGCAAATCCCAGAATTATTTTTATGATCACAGCGGCGGCGGCAATTTCAATTGTTGTCGCCTTGCTATTCTGGATGCAAGGGCCAGTTTATCGAGTTCTCTACAGTAATATTAGCGAACAGGACGGTGGAGCGATTGTCACGCAGCTTAGCCAGATGCAGGTTCCTTATCGCTTTGCTGACCATAACGGCGCCATCATGATCCCGGAAGACCAGGTTTATGAGGTCCGTCTTAAACTCGCACAGCAGGGATTGCCGAAAGGTGGCTCTGTAGGGTTTGAACTGCTCGACCAGGAAAAATTTGGTATTAGCCAGTTTAACGAGCAGGTTAATTTCCAGCGTGCGCTTGAAGGTGAACTGGCTCGTACTATTGAGACGTTAGGTCCAGTACAGAGCGCCCGTATTCATCTGGCAATACCGAAACCGTCACTGTTTGTCCGCGAACAAAAAGCGCCTACTGCTTCAGTTACTCTTACTTTACAAAATGGCAGAACACTGGATGAAGGCCAGGTCAACGCCATCAGTTACATGATAGCCAGCGCGGTTTCGGGCCTTGATGCCGCTCATGTCACCATTGTGGATCAGTCTGGTCATCTGCTTTCCGGCAGTGACACTCACAATACCCAGACAACGCAGCTTAAATATATCCGCGAAGTTGAAGATGACTATCAAAACCGCATTCAGGCCATTCTGACACCCGTTGTAGGCAGCGCCAACGTGCGTACGCAAGTTACGGCGCAAGTGGATTTCACGCAGAATGAGCAAACTGTTGAGGAATATGCCCCCAACACGTCACCAGACAAGATGTCTATCCGCAGCCGCCACGTTGTTCATGATGAGCAGGGCGGGAAAAGCAGCGTTGGAGGAGTACCTGGCGCGTTAAGTAATCTACCGCCTACGGCCGCCACCGCACCGATTACCACCTCAACGCCAGCACGCGGCGCCAAAGATAGCGCGCCACACCCGGCGTCTCAGGCGGTAAGCCAAAAACTACAACCTTACAGTCAGAGCCATGACGACATTACCAATTACGAGCTGGACAGAACGCTAAAACATATCACCCGCAACACGGGTAATGTGGAACGTTTGTCGGTCGCGGTTGTTATCAATTATCTGCCAGGAAAAGCCGGAGAACCGGCGGCTCTGACGCCAGCGCAGATGAAACAAATCAACGATTTGGTTAAAGAGGCAATGGGCTATACCGCTTCCCGTGGGGATTCGGTAAATGTGGTTAACACACCATTTAGCCAGTCAGACAAAGATGTCGTTCTTCCATTGTGGCAACAGCAGGATGTCATTCAGCTAGTTCTTAGCGTACTGCGTTATCTTTTAGTCGCTCTGGTTGCCTGGATGCTGTGGCGTAAAGCCGTATGGCCATTCTGGGTGAAACATCAGGAAATGCTGCTCCAGCGGCTCGAAATGGAAAAAGAAGCACGTCAGGCCGAAGCAACGGCGCAGCGGCAGAAAAAAGAACACAGCGAACTTGCCAAGGCTCAACAGCGCATGGATACCGAGCTTACTACTCAGCAACTGCGTGAAATGGCCGATGAGGCACCGCAGATTATTGCACTGGTTATTCGCCAGTGGATGAATAAGGAGCAGAAACCATCATGAATGCCGCCATGCGAAGCGCCATTATTATGCTAACGCTCGGCGATGACCGGGCCGCCGACGTCTTCCGCCATCTCAGTCCTCAGGAGGTGGCACAGATAAGCAGTGCTATTGTTAGCATTCACTCTTATACCCATGAGCAGATTGCTCAGGTGCTGAGTGAATTCAAACGCGATTCAGAAGAGTATGCGTCCATCAGCATCAATGCGGATGAGTATTTACGCAATGTTCTGGTGAAAGCGCTGGGTGAATCCCAGGCCGAAGCCTTGCTGGATAATCTGCTGGATGCCCATAGTGAAAACAACGGTATCGATACGTTGGGTCTGATGGAACCATATATGGTGTATGACCTGATTCGGGAAGAGCATCCGCAGATTATTGCGACCATTCTGGTGCATCTGAAACGCGCTCAGGCAGCAAGCGTACTGGCGAAATTCGAAGAACGCGAACGTAACGACATTATGTTGCGTATTGCCACCTTTAACGGCGTCCAGCCGGTGGCACTGCAAGAACTGACGGATGTACTGAACAATCTACTCCACGGTCAGTCACTGAAGCGCAACAATATGGGCGGTGTTCGTCCGGCGGCTGAAATTCTCAACCTGATGAAAACTCAGCAGGAAGAAGCGGCGCTTACTGCATTCCGTGAATTTGATCCTGAACTGGCGCAAAAAATTATTGATGAGATGTTCCTGTTCGAAAATCTGGTGGATATGGACGACCGCAGCATCCAGCGCCTGCTGCAGGAAGTCGATGGCGAGTCTCTGTTGGTTGCGTTGAAAGGCGCTGATCAGGCGCTGCGTGAGAAATTCTTCAGCAACATGTCCAAACGTCAGGCTGAAATTATGCGTGATGATCTCAATTCACGCGGTCCGGTACGTATGACCCAGGTCGAAGCAGAACAGAAATCCATTCTGTTGGTAGTACGTCGTCTGGTGGAAGTCGGAGAGATGGTGATTGGCGGAGGTGAGGATGTCTACGTCTGAGACAACCTGGAAACCCTGGCGGCCCGATGATCTGCTCGGGCAGGGCAGTTCCTCATGGCCAAATCTGGAGTCAGAAAATCACGCAGATGCAGACCCAATGTCTGACCCGGACCGGCAGGCAGAGCTTGCCCGTGTTCGCCAACAGGAAGGGCAAAAAGGTTTTACGCAGGGACTGGTAAAGGGCGAAGAAGAGGGCCGCCGCCGCGGCTACGAAGAAGGATTGCAACAGGGAAAAGCCGAGGGCATTAAGCAAGGATTAGCGGAAATACATGCTCAACAGTCGCTGTTAAATTCACAGTTTTCCCGCGTGATGGAAAGTTTCCAGATCTCGGTTGAAAACATGGACAGCGTCATTCCTGCCCGCCTGGTGCAACTGGCGCTGATGGCGGTACGTACTCTACTGGGCGAGCAGGGCGTTACGGATAAAATGCATACCAGTCTGATGAATCACATTCGTACCCTACTCAACGAAGATAGTTTACTGAAAGGTAAATTTCGCCTGACCATCAGTGCGGAAGAACCAGAAGAGGTACGCCAGCAGCTTGAGACGTTACTCTCAGCCTATGACTGGGAATTGTGTGCCGATCCTCATCTTCTACCCGGCGGTTGTCGGATCAGTACGGAAGAAGGGGAACTGGATGCCTCGCTGGAAACCCGCTGGCAGTCGTTGTGTCAATTGGTTCGTAACAGGGGCGGTGTATGACTTCGCATCTCAAAAACTGGCTGGGTGCTCTGGAACAGCAAGAACAGCGGATGACGACATTACCCGCTTTTCGTCAGTATGGCAGGCTGATCCGCGCGACTGGACTGGTGATGGAAGCCACCGGCCTGAAATTACCCATCGGTACGTTGTGCATTGTTGAACGTGACGGTCCGGAGGGTATTCGTTGTGTAGAAAGTGAGGTCGTCGGTTTTAGTGGGCAAACGCTGTATTTAATGCCGCTGGAACATGTGGACGGCATCTTGCCTGGCGCCAGAGTCTGGGCACCGGACAGTGGTGATAAGTTAACACAAGGCAAGCAGCTGCCTGTCGGGCCTGGATTATTGGGGCGTGTGCTGGATGCCAGCGCGCGACCGCTGGATGGCCTTCCTCCTCCCGGTAGTTGTGATCGGGCAACATTATTCACTGCCCCATTTAACCCTTTGCAACGCGATCCTATTCGCAATGTGCTTGATGTCGGCGTCCGGGCGATTAATGGGTTACTGACCGTGGGACGAGGCCAGCGTATGGGGCTGTTCGCGGGGTCCGGTGTCGGGAAAAGTGTCCTGTTAGGCATGATGGCGCGCTATACCACCGCTGATGTGGTGGTTGTGGGACTCATCGGCGAACGAGGCCGTGAAGTCAAAGATTTTATTGAAAATATCCTCGGGCAGGATGGCTTACAGCGTTCGGTAGTTATTGCTGCGCCTGCCGATGTATCGCCGGTACTGCGTATGCAGGGGGCTGTATATGCTACGCGTATTGCGGAAGATTTCCGTGACCGTGGATTAAATGTGTTGCTGATTATGGATTCGCTGACGCGTTATGCAATGGCACAACGTGAGATAGCGTTAGCCATTGGCGAACCGCCTGCAACCAAAGGCTATCCGCCCTCTGTTTTCGCCCGTTTACCCGCTCTGGTGGAGAGGGCCGGGAATGGTATCCGCGGCGGCGGATCAATTACCGCATTCTATACCGTATTGACGGAAGGCGACGATCAGCAGGACCCGATTGCGGACTCCGCTCGCGCCATTCTCGACGGACATATTGTTCTGTCACGCCGACTGGCGGAATCAGGTCACTATCCGGCCATTGATATTGAAGCCTCTATCAGTCGTGTGATGACGGAAATCACGCAACCAGAGCAATTTAAAAAGGTACAGCGTTTTAAACAACTTCTGTCCTCGTGGCAGCGGAACCGGGATTTGGTCAGCGTCGGGGCGTATGCCAGAGGCAGCGACCCCTTACTGGATCAGGCGATCACCTTGTATCCAGAAATGGAACGCTATCTGCAACAGGGTATCCATGAACGTCAGGAATATGATGTTTCATGTCGCCAGCTCGATGCGTTATTCCCGGAAAACAGAGGCCCTGAAGCAGGTGAATAATCATGGCAACATCAGCACCAATGGATGTTTTGCGGGATCTGGCCGAAAAGAAACTCAATGACACCACGGCGCGGCTGGGGCGTGCGCGCCAGTCGCATGAGAATGAAGTCTCACGTTTACAACAATTACAGACATACGAATCTGAATATCGTCGCCAACTGCAAAATACCATTGCCGATAAGGGGATATCAGTGTCTACGCTCCAGTCATGGCAAAGTTTTATTGGTGCGCTGGAAAAGGTCGTTTTGCAGCAGGTAAACCAGGTGAACAACAGCCAACAGATTGTCGATGCCTCGCTCAGTGACTGGCAAAAAGATCGTCAGCGGTTAAACGCATTTGAAACATTAAAAAGCCGGGCCGAAGCCCAGCGTATATTGAAAGAAAACCGACAGGAACAAAAAATGATGGATGAATTTGCCCGCCGCGCCAGCCAGAGGGGAAAATAAAATGCAGGTAATTTCTTTACCTATGAATACTGGCAATCTGGGGCATGGACACGCTGTAACGCAGAATGACACAGACACGTCATCATTTGCCGCAGAACTCGACAGCAAACTGCTTCCTGGCGCCATCCCGAAGCCTCATCTTCCGTCGGAAGGGACAGTAAATCTGTTACCGAACGAGGAAGAAAAAGGGAAAGGATCGCCTGAAGGGGAGCACTCTGGTGTCATGGATAATCTGTTTTACCTGCTTCCGGCGCAAAGTACACCATTACCAGAAACAGGTATAAACCAGGAAATGACAGCGTCACCGATGTTTGAAGGCAATGGACTGGTTACCGCCCTGAAAAATACGTCGGTGTCGCCTGAAAATGTGGCGTCCCAAACGGAAAAGGGGAGTTCCGATGTTAGTTTGCCTGAAACTGAACTTTTAGCGGAACAGAATGGGGATGAAGTACAAAATAATGCTTTCGATACCCGCCATTCGCAAACGTTGAATAAAGCCGTTGGCTATTCAGAGTTTGCGGGGAAAGTCGGTAAACCGGTTGCTCATCCATCTTCATCGCTGCCATTAAAACCCGATTCCTTGCATCTTGAGTCGGCCACCAATACCGGTCATACACTGCCTCAGTCATCGGAACAATTGGCAACGTCTCTGGATTCGGCGGTGGCGAATCAACCGACTGAACAGATGCCTGTACAACATCAGGAAAGTCATACAGCGGATGCTTTTCATATCCCAACCATTGGGGATATGAGCATTCAAATCCGTGAGCCTGTGGGGGTATCCCCATCTGCGCAGCCCTCTGTATTGACAGCGTCTGTGGGGACTACGGAATGGCAGCAGAATTTGAGTCAGCAGTTGGCTTGCTTTACTCGTGAAGGGATTCATCATGCGGAGCTGAGATTGCACCCGGAAGATCTTGGTAGTCTGCATATTAGTCTGCGGATAAATAATGATCAGGTGCAGCTTCATTTTGCCGCAGCCGACCATCAGGTTCGCGCTGCGCTTGAAACGGCGATGCCTCATTTACGAAACTCCCTTGCAGAATCAGGGATCTCTCTTGGGCAAACCAATGTTGCTGCGGACTCCAGACCTTCGTGGGAGAACGGTTCGCAAAATCAGACAGCAGAACAGGATATGCAATCCGATGATGGTGTGGAAAGCGTACCGGATGAACCAAGCGTAATTCTGCATACGATCAGTCGTTCCGGCGGAATAAATACTTTTGTCTGATAAATTTATTTTGTTATTTATCTGAAAGCCCGGGAACCGGGCTTTGTTGTTTTATTATGGTGGTATTTTTTCCGGGTTTAAACTTGCTTCTTTGCGGGCTGTTGATATCGATCCTGATCTTTAATTATATTAAAATTCAACTGGTTATAAATCTCACATAGGTGTGTTTTTTTATCATTTCTGCAACATTCATTTTCATTAAGGATGCAGGCAAACGTTTACAATGTTGTCTGAAGTCAAATCTATCTATCAATTTAATGCCAGCAGCGACATTTTTTTGCCGGATTATTAATACCAGGTTATGTAATAGAATACAGCACCTGTCCCGGGTGTAACGGGGTGCAAATTACTGAGTATATTTTTGTGATGTCAAAAAAGAATCTGGATACCACTCAGAGTGGCAAAAAAAGCAAAGGTCGCATAGCGCTGACCGTCCTGGCATTTGTTTTTGCCAGCGCATGTTTTGGTTATACCTGGACAGAACTGGAGAGTTTAAAGAACAATGTTAAAAAAGACACAATAGAGCAGGAAATTGAAGAAATAGAGGAAACGTTTGAAATACCTATTTATACACCTTTGGATACGTTTACTGTCAGTCTGAAGCCTGGTGTCGATGGAACAGAACATGTTCTGTATGTTGGATTGACGCTGCGTCTGAAAGATCCTCGCTCCCAGGAATTGTTAAAACGTTTCCTGCCAGAAATTCGTAGCCGCCTTGTTATGCTATTTTCACAGCAGACGATGGAGGAGTTGAGCACACGCGAAGGTAAACAGCAACTGGTTCATCAAATTGAAAAAGAACTGGCAAGTCCACTATCCGGGAAACAGACGGTTAAAGTTACCGATGTTTTATTTAACATCTTTATTTTACGGTAATCGCTATGTCTGACAATATTTTGTCACAGGATGAGGTGGATAGTCTTCTGAATGGCGATGGTAACGGCGCATCTGAAAACACTCTATCTGCCATGGCTCCTGAGGATGGTATCCGTCCTTACGATCCGGTGACGCAACGACGAGTTGTTCATGAACGACTCAGCACGCTGGAATTCATTAATGAACGTTTTGCCCGCCAGTTTCGTGTCGGAGCGTTCAACGTGTTGCACCGCAGTCTGGACGTCACTACCGGTAATATTCGGGTACAGCCTTATCATGAATTTGCGCGTAACTTGCCTGTGATGACCAATCTTAATTTGATTCATCTGTCACCTTTGCGCGGGACGGCACTGTTCGTCTTTTCTCCCAATATGGTGTTTATGTTGGTGGAAAATTTATTTGGCGGTGACGGACGTTTTAAAACAAAAGCGGATGGGCGGGAGTTTACCCCCACTGAACAACGTATTATTCAGCGTATATTGTCAATTGCTCTGGAGTCTTATGACTTTGCCTGGAGTACGGTTTATGGTCTTAAAACAGAATATATTCGCTCAGAAATGCAGGTGAAATTCACCAATATTACGTCGTCACCGAATGATATTGTGATTACTACACCGTTTTATATCGAACTGGGTTCAGAGTGCGTCCAGATGGATATCTGCATCCCTTTCAACGTTATTGAGCCAATACGTTCTTTGCTTACCAGTCCACCACAGGAAAACGCCTGGCAGGAAGATCAAAACTGGCGTAATACGCTGGCTTCACAGGTCAGAAATACGGAACTGGAACTGGTGGTGAATTTATCCGACGTCCAGATGCGACTGTCACAAATTATGAGCCTGAAGCAACACGATGTTTTGCCGTTAGATAAACCTGAAACCGCTGAAGCTTATGTTGATGGCGTACGGGTACTGTCCGGGAAATATGGCAGCGCAAGCAATCAGTACGCCTTGCAGGTAGAAGAACTTTTTAATACAGCATTAGCACCTTTTTCTAAGGAGAGCTCGCATGAGCAAGAATGAACAGGCGGGCACTACCTCTACTCCCGCAGATACGGCCTGGGCAGACGCACTGGAAGAACAGCGCGAATCCGCAGGAACGACGGGCGTGATGGACGGGGCGAAAGCTATTGCCTCTGACCTGAATCTGGTTATGGATATTCCGGTCAGAATGACGGTAGAACTTGGCAGAACCCGTATGGCCATCAAGGAACTTCTGGCACTGAGCCAGGGGTCTGTGGTTGCGCTGGAAGGTCTGGCAGGTGAACCTCTGGATATTTTGATTAATGGTTATCTTATTGCACAGGGAGAAGTGGTTGTGGTGTCGGATAAATTCGGTATTCGTATTACCGATATTATTACGCCATCTGAACGTATTTATCGCCTGAGCAGATAATGATCAATAGTACCCATACAGTTTTACCCACCGCTTCAACAACCAGCATGTCGTCGGTATGGATGCATACCGGCGGTATCCTCTGCCTGATAATATTCGGGTTACTTCTTTTACTCTGGTATTTACGTCGTTCTGGCGGTATTTCAGGGAAAAAAAATGGCCGCAATGCGCTGTTAAATATTAAATTCAGCCAGTCTCTGGGGCCGCGTGAACGCCTGGTTCTTGTGGAAGTGGGAAATCAATGGTTACTGCTTGGCGTGACGGCAGAAAATATCTCCTGTCTGAGCGCCATCGACAAAAAAACGGTCGAAGAAAATTTTGCGGCTGTTGATCAACCGCAGTCCCGTAGCTCGCTGGTTGACTGTTTTCAGACAGTGCTGGCAAACAGTCTGCGGGGGCGTTATGGCAAGTCACAATAAAATAAAACCATCATGGCGGTTAATGTCGATTATCTGTGGCCTGTTGGTCATGGTGTTTGGCATCGGATTGCCTGTACATAGCGCATTCGCTGCCAATAGCGACATTCTGTTAACTCGCCCGGCGGGTGGGGAAGGCTGGTCTTTACCGGTACAGACGCTGGTCCTGCTGACATCGCTGACCTTTCTACCCGCTATTTTGCTGATGATGACCGGTTTTACACGCATCATCATTGTGTTGGGATTGCTGCGTAACGCGTTGGGAACGTCATCAACACCACCAAACCAGGTGCTGTTAGGTCTGGCGCTGTTCCTCACTTTTTATGTCATGTCGCCCGTGTTTAATAAAATCTATGACAACGCATGGATGCCTTTAAGTCAGGATAAAATCACCGCTCAGGTAGCCATCGATAAAGGTATTCAGCCGCTGCGGGAATTTATGTTGCAACAAACGCGTCAGGATGATCTGGCGTTGTATACCCGCATCGCTCATCAGCAAAACTTCGCCGGACCGGAAGATGTACCGTTAAGTCTGCTGGTTCCGGCGTTTGTCACCAGTGAACTGAAAACAGGTTTCCAGATTGGCTTTACCATCTTTATACCGTTTTTGATTATCGACCTTGTGGTCGCCAGTGTTTTGATGGCGCTGGGGATGATGATGGTGCCGCCAGCGACAATCTCATTACCTTTTAAATTGATGCTGTTTGTTCTGGTCGACGGCTGGCAGTTGTTGATTGGTTCACTGGCTCAAAGTTTTTTTAGCTGACGAGGAAAAGAGATGACAGAAGAACAAGTCATGGCGATGGGATTCCAGGCCATTAAAGTCGGTCTGATGATTGCCGCGCCGTTATTGCTGGCGTCTCTGATTGCCGGGTTGGTTATCAGTATTCTCCAGGCATCCACGCAAATAAACGAGATGACATTGTCTTTTATTCCCAAGATCCTTCTGATTGTGGTGGTCATTATTGCTCTTGGTCCCTGGATGTTAAGCGTCATGCTTGATTATATGCACGGGTTGTTTAACAGCCTGCCTTATCTGATTCGCTAGTTATGCTCACTCTGTCTCTGGCTTATCTCTACCTGCATATCGGTCAGTATTTCTTCCCGTTTTTGCGTATTCTGGCTCTTTTTACGTCAGCGCCGATCTTTAATGACAAATCGATCAACAAAAAGGTCAAAATTGCACTGTCGGCACTGATAGCCTTTCAGATAGCCCCCATATTGCCTGACAGCAATATTCGTATTGTTTCGTATGAGGGATTTCTGACGGGAGCGGGGCAGCTCATTATTGGCCTTATCACCGGGTTGATCATTCAGTTGATTTTTGTGGCTGTCCGCCACGCTGGCGAACTTATCGGCCTGCAGATGGGACTTTCATTTGCCACCTTCTATGACCGGGCCGGTGGACAGAATATGCCTGTGGTCGCCCGCTTTCTGAATTTACTGGCTACGCTGATCTTTTTAATCGCCAACGGACATCTTTACCTTCTGGAGATTATCGCCCGCAGCTTTGATATTTTGCCCGTTGTGGCTACGTTACCCAATGCGTCTGCTTATCTGGCTTTTGTAAAACTGGCGGGGCTTATTTTCAGTAGCGGTTTGATACTGGCGTTACCTATTGTGGCGTTACTGCTCTGTATTAACCTGACACTTGGTATTATTAACCGTCTGACGCCGCAACTTTCTGTTTTTGTGATCGGTTTCCCTATTTCACTTAGCGTTGGATTGCTGGCGCTATCGCTGATGATGTACTCCTTTGGCCCACTTTTTGAAAACCTGATGGCCACCATTTTTGACAATCTTCTGCAAATTATGGCCGCGATGAGATAGCCCTGCCTCGCAGCCGTTGTGAACCCAAAAAACGCGTCAGTATTTCTGCCTTAAAATTTTGTCGTTTTCCGTGCGGATTTCCCCTCTGATATACAGTTCACAGAATTGCCGGTAGGAATTCAGCCCTAATTTTTTTAGCGCGCCGCGTCTGATCTGATACAGCGTCGGTTCCGGTATTTTCATGCATCGGGACATTTCGCCTATTGATTCCCCGGCAAGGGGAAGCACCAGACAAATCCATTCTTTCAGGGAAAAACCATAACGTTCGTCCCGGTAGCGATTAATCGTATGCATAGGACGGAATGTTTTACCCCGTAGCCAAGTCTGGAAGTTACGCTGAAAAAGACCGGAGCGTAGGTTATGGGAGTTAAAAAAAGTCACCTTACCGGCAAACTTGCGCGAGATGTAATACGTCAGATAGGAGTTATAACGGCTGACCAGCACGCCAACGCGTTTACGGCTGTTAATCTGGATGAGAAAGTCGACGGCGTCTTTGAAGATACGCAGCGATTCCGTCCCTGACATATCAAGCACTAGCATAATGGTTAGCGTGTCATCCATACCGATAGTGACTTGATCAATTCGATGAATAAACGACAGATTAATGTTGTTGTTGGAGAAAAGATTCTTCATCCCAAATGTGAAATACTCACACAGGGCCATGACAAATACAGGTGGTGTAGAATTAGTACTGCTTTCCATTAGTGCGCGGTCCTCGCGTATTTTCCTGATTACTTAGCTGACGTTGTTCGTCAGCATTGATAATAAAAGGTTACTTTTGGGCTTATCTGAAAAATTTAACATCCTTAATGGTAAGTATAATACACCACATTAAGTAAATCCTGATTAGGATAATTCGATGTGAAATATAATTATAGTTTAATACGAAGGTCTGGTGATTATTAGTCAGGAGTTAAAGGAGTGCGGCAATGTTAGGGCGTTCGTTTATACTATGATTTATATTTCACCCAACGCGTTCAGGCATAATTATTTCCCCCTGATTTATTTGAAGTCAGTGTTCTTATCAGAAAAATCACAATCCTGGTTATTAATCGACTACGCGATGACGAAGAAAATTGTGGGTGCTTAATTATAAAAAAACCAGCCCAGGAGGAAGAACTGGGCTGGTAGGGGGCACGAGGCAGAATCATTCTGCCGGGGGGCTCATTAACGCAGAAGCTGCAGAACGTTCTGCGGAACCTGGTTAGCCTGTGCCAGAACAGAAGTACCGGCAGACTGCAGGATGTTAGCGCGGCTCATTTCAGACACTTCAGACGCGAAGTCAGC
>NZ_VATP01000031.1:0-4417 GCF_005781125.1 Escherichia sp. E2748 | reverse complement strand
ACCGGCGATAAGCGGGTTAATACAACAGAATTTGCCTGGCGGCCGTAGCGCGGTGGTCCCACCTGACCCCATGCCGAACTCAGAAGTGAAACGCCGTAGCGCCGATGGTAGTGTGGGGTCTCCCCATGCGAGAGTAGGGAACTGCCAGGCATCAAATAAAGCGAAAGGCCATCCGTCAGGGTGGCCTTTTTGCGTTTCTACAAACTCTTCCTATCGTCATATCTACAAGCCATCCCCCCGTAGATACGGTAAACTAGCCTCGTTTTTGCATCAGGAAAGCAGCTATGAACCACTCCTTAAAACCCTGGAACACATTTGGCATTGATCATAATGCTCAGCACATTGTATGTGCCGAAGACGAACAACAATTACTCAATGCCTGGCAGCATGCAACCGCAGAAGGACAACCCGTTCTTATTCTGGGTGAAGGAAGTAATGTACTTTTTCTGGAAGACTATCGCGGTACGGTGATCATCAACCGGATCAAAGGTATCGAAATTCATGATAAACCTGATGCGTGGTATTTACATGTAGGAGCCGGAGAAAACTGGCATCGCCTGGTAAAATACACTTTGCAGGAAGGTATGCCTGGTCTGGAAAATCTGGCATTAATTCCTGGTTGTGTTGGTTCATCACCTATCCAGAATATTGGGGCTTATGGTGTAGAATTACAGCGAGTTTGCGCTTATGTTGACTGTGTTGAACTGGCGACAGGCAAGCAAGAGCGTTTAACAGCTAAAGAGTGCCGTTTTGGCTATCGCGACAGTATTTTTAAACATGAATACCAGGACCGCTTCGCCATTGTAGCCGTAGGTCTGCGTCTGCCAAAAGAGTGGCAACCTGTACTAACGTATGGTGACTTAACTCGTCTGGATCCTACAACAGTAACGCCACAGCAAGTATTTGATGCGGTGTGTCATATGCGCACCACCAAACTTCCTGATCCAAAAGTGAATGGCAATGCCGGTAGTTTCTTCAAAAACCCTGTTGTATCTGCCGAAACGGCTAAAGCATTACTGGCACAATTTCCAACAGCACCAAATTACCCCCAGGCGGATGGTTCAGTAAAACTGGCAGCAGGTTGGCTTATCGATCAGTGCCAGCTAAAAGGGATGCAAATGGGTGGGGCTGCGGTGCACCGTCAACAGGCGTTAGTTCTCATTAATGAAGACAATGCAAAAAGCGAAGATGTCGTGCAACTGGCACATCATGTAAGACAGAAAGTGGGTGAAAAATTTAATGTCTGGCTTGAGCCAGAAGTTCGCTTTATTGGTGCATCAGGTGAAGTTAGCGCAGTGGAGACGATTTCATGAAGGATAATACCGTTCCGCTGAAATTAATCGCGCTGTTAGCGAACGGTGAATTTCACTCTGGCGAGCAGCTGGGTGAAACGTTAGGAATGAGCCGGGCGGCTATTAATAAACACATTCAGACACTGCGTGACTGGGGTGTTGATGTCTTTACCGTTCCGGGTAAAGGATACAGCCTGCCTGAGCCCATCCAGTTACTTAATGCTGAACAGATATTGAGTCAGCTGGATGGCGGTAGTGTAGCCGTGCTGCCAGTTATTGACTCCACGAATCAATATCTCCTTGACCGTATCGGAGAGCTTAAATCGGGCGATGCTTGCGTTGCAGAATACCAGCAGGCTGGCCGTGGTCGTCGTGGTCGGAAATGGTTTTCGCCTTTTGGCGCAAACTTATATTTGTCGATGTTCTGGCGTCTGGAACAAGGCCCGGCGGCGGCGATTGGTTTAAGTCTGGTTATCGGTATCGTGATGGCGGAAGTATTACGCAAGCTGGGTGCAGATAAAGTTCGTGTTAAATGGCCTAATGACCTCTATCTGCAGGATCGCAAGCTGGCAGGCATTCTTGTGGAGCTGACTGGTAAAACCGGCGATGCGGCGCAAATAGTCATTGGCGCCGGGATCAACATGGCAATGCGTCGTGTTGAAGAGAGTGTCGTTAATCAGGGGTGGATCACGCTGCAGGAAGCGGGGATCAATCTCGATCGTAATACGTTGGCGGCCATGCTAATACGTGAATTACGCGCGGCGCTGGAACTCTTCGAGCAAGAAGGATTGGCACCTTATCTTTCGCGCTGGGAAAAGCTGGATAATTTTATTAATCGCCCAGTGAAACTTATCATTGGTGATAAAGAAATATTTGGCATTTCACGCGGAATAGACAAACAGGGCGCTTTATTGCTGGAGCAGGATGGAATAATAAAACCCTGGATGGGCGGTGAAATATCCCTGCGTAGTGCAGAAAAATAAGAAAGGGGAGCATTAGCTCCCCTGAAAATTATTTGCGTAGTCTGACCTCTTCTACCGCATGATTAGCACTTTTCGTCAGGATTAAACTGGCGCGCTCGCGAGTAGGTAGAATATTTTGCTTTAAGTTCAGCCAGTTGATCTCTTTCCACAACGTCATGGCAGTCTTAATAGCTTCTTCTTTAGTTAATTTCGCGTAGTTATGAAAATAGGAATCCGGGTCTGTAAAAGCCCCTTCGCGGAATTTCAGAAAACGGTTGATATACCATGTCTGAAGTAAGTCTTCCGGAGCATCAACATATATCGAAAAATCGACAAAATCAGAAACAAATACATGATGTGGATCGTGTGGATAATCCATCCCGCTCTGTAAGACATTTAACCCTTCAAGAATTAAAATATCAGGCTGAACAACAGTTTTATCTCCATCCGGGATCACATCATAAATAAGATGCGAGTAAACAGGTGCTGTAACGTTTGGCACGCCGGATTTGAGATCGGAAACAAACTTCACCAGACGATGCATATCATACGATTCCGGGAAGCCTTTCTTCTTCATCAGGCCACGTTCTTTCAGAACCTGATTAGGGTGAAGGAAGCCATCTGTAGTGATCAGTTCAACACGACGGTGTTCCGGCCAACGGCTTAATAGTGCCTGTAACACACGAGCAGTCGTACTTTTCCCTACCGCGACGCTACCAGCAATACTGATAATGTAAGGAATGCGTTGTCCGTTAGTGCCAAGAAACTGTTCCAGAACTGCCTGACGGCGCAGGTTCGAGCTTATATAGAAGTTCAGCAAACGTGATAAAGGCAAGTAAATCTCGGCAACTTCTTCTAACGAGAGATCTTCATTTATACCTTTGAGACGGGCGATCTCATCTTCCGATAACGTCATAGGTACGGAATCACGCAGAGCTGCCCACTGGTTGCGGTCAAACTGTAGGTAAGGCGTCATTAACGTTTGCTCTTTTATACTCATAAGCATGTTTCTGGCGGTCATAGCTCTATCGGCAAAGCGATATTTGCCATGGCGCGTCACAGTTCTGTTGAATGGGTTAATGGGCAGGAGGGTAACACCAGATGGGGAGGAATAATAAGAAAAAATCTCTTCCAGGAAGCTATCGTTGAAAAGCAATGTGACAGATATTCCATCTGATAAAAAGAATTGTGTTTTAGCTGGCGCGCATTGTTAATGCAGAGTGATGCTGAAAAAGTATGCTAATCTGCTCGCAATTCGGCTGTTTATTCATCGTGTCGCGCAAAATGTGACCAATAAAACAAATTATGCAATTTTTTAGTTGCATGAACTCGCATGTCTCCATAGAATGCGCGCTACTTGATGCCGACTTAGCTCAGTAGGTAGAGCAACTGACTTGTAATCAGTAGGTCACCAGTTCGATTCCGGTAGTCGGCACCATCAAGTCCGGTGGGGTTCCCGAGCGGCCAAAGGGAGCAGACTGTAAATCTGCCGTCACAGACTTCGAAGGTTCGAATCCTTCCCCCACCACCAATTTCGGCCACGCGATGGCGTAGCCCGAGACGATAAGTTCGCTTACCGGCTCGAATAAAGAGAGCTTCTCTCGATATTCAGTGCAGAATGAAAATCAGGTAGCCGAGTTCCAGGATGCGGGCATCGTATAATGGCTATTACCTCAGCCTTCCAAGCTGATGATGCGGGTTCGATTCCCGCTGCCCGCTCCAAGATGTGCTGATATAGCTCAGTTGGTAGAGCGCACCCTTGGTAAGGGTGAGGTCGGCAGTTCGAATCTGCCTATCAGCACCACTTCTTTTCTCCTCCCTGTTTTTTCCTTCTGTTTATTGCATTCAACAAGTCGGGCATGTTGCCTGGTTGATGTGGTGATATCACCGATTTATCCGTGTCTTAGAGGGACAATCGATGTCTAAAGAAAAGTTTGAACGTACAAAACCGCACGTTAACGTCGGTACTATCGGCCACGTTGACCATGGTAAAACAACGCTGACCGCTGCAATCACTACCGTACTGGCTAAAACCTACGGCGGTGCTGCTCGCGCATTCGACCAGATCGATAACGCGCCGGAAGAAAAAGCTCGTGGTATCACCATCAACACTTCTCACGTTGAATACGACACCCCGACTCGCCACTACGCACACGTAGACTG
>NZ_VATP01000030.1:0-1732 GCF_005781125.1 Escherichia sp. E2748 | reverse complement strand
ACTGCTCTTTAACAATTTATCAGACAATCTG
This sequence comes from Escherichia sp. E2748, assembly GCF_005781125.1. Classification (NCBI taxonomy): domain Bacteria; kingdom Pseudomonadati; phylum Pseudomonadota; class Gammaproteobacteria; order Enterobacterales; family Enterobacteriaceae; genus Escherichia; species Escherichia sp. E2748. The sequence continues at coordinate 1,701 of NZ_VATP01000030.1, read as the reverse complement.
TGTGGGCACTCGAAGATACGGATTCTTAACGTCGCAAGACGATAAATGAATACCAAGTCTCAAGAGTGAACACGTAATTCATTACGAAGTTTAATTCTTTGAGCATCAAACTTTTAAATTGAAGAGTTTGATCATGGCTCAGATTGAACGCTGGCGGCAGGCCTAACACATGCAAGTCGAACGGTAACAGGAAGCAGCTTGCTGCTTTGCTGACGAGTGGCGGACGGGTGAGTAATGTCTGGGAAACTGCCTGATGGAGGGGGATAACTACTGGAAACGGTAGCTAATACCGCATAACGTCGCAAGACCAAAGAGGGGGACCTTCGGGCCTCTTGCCATCGGATGTGCCCAGATGGGATTAGCTAGTAGGTGGGGTAACGGCTCACCTAGGCGACGATCCCTAGCTGGTCTGAGAGGATGACCAGCCACACTGGAACTGAGACACGGTCCAGACTCCTACGGGAGGCAGCAGTGGGGAATATTGCACAATGGGCGCAAGCCTGATGCAGCCATGCCGCGTGTATGAAGAAGGCCTTCGGGTTGTAAAGTACTTTCAGCGGGGAGGAAGGGAGTAAAGTTAATACCTTTGCTCATTGACGTTACCCGCAGAAGAAGCACCGGCTAACTCCGTGCCAGCAGCCGCGGTAATACGGAGGGTGCAAGCGTTAATCGGAATTACTGGGCGTAAAGCGCACGCAGGCGGTTTGTTAAGTCAGATGTGAAATCCCCGGGCTCAACCTGGGAACTGCATCTGATACTGGCAAGCTTGAGTCTCGTAGAGGGGGGTAGAATTCCAGGTGTAGCGGTGAAATGCGTAGAGATCTGGAGGAATACCGGTGGCGAAGGCGGCCCCCTGGACGAAGACTGACGCTCAGGTGCGAAAGCGTGGGGAGCAAACAGGATTAGATACCCTGGTAGTCCACGCCGTAAACGATGTCGACTTGGAGGTTGTGCCCTTGAGGCGTGGCTTCCGGAGCTAACGCGTTAAGTCGACCGCCTGGGGAGTACGGCCGCAAGGTTAAAACTCAAATGAATTGACGGGGGCCCGCACAAGCGGTGGAGCATGTGGTTTAATTCGATGCAACGCGAAGAACCTTACCTGGTCTTGACATCCACAGAACTTTCCAGAGATGGATTGGTGCCTTCGGGAACTGTGAGACAGGTGCTGCATGGCTGTCGTCAGCTCGTGTTGTGAAATGTTGGGTTAAGTCCCGCAACGAGCGCAACCCTTATCCTTTGTTGCCAGCGGTCCGGCCGGGAACTCAAAGGAGACTGCCAGTGATAAACTGGAGGAAGGTGGGGATGACGTCAAGTCATCATGGCCCTTACGACCAGGGCTACACACGTGCTACAATGGCGCATACAAAGAGAAGCGACCTCGCGAGAGCAAGCGGACCTCATAAAGTGCGTCGTAGTCCGGATTGGAGTCTGCAACTCGACTCCATGAAGTCGGAATCGCTAGTAATCGTGGATCAGAATGCCACGGTGAATACGTTCCCGGGCCTTGTACACACCGCCCGTCACACCATGGGAGTGGGTTGCAAAAGAAGTAGGTAGCTTAACCTTCGGGAGGGCGCTTACCACTTTGTGATTCATGACTGGGGTGAAGTCGTAACAAGGTAACCGTAGGGGAACCTGCGGTTGGATCACCTCCTTACCTTAAAGAAGCGTTCTTTGCAGTGCTCACACAGATTGTCTGAT
>NZ_VATP01000029.1:0-50809 GCF_005781125.1 Escherichia sp. E2748 | reverse complement strand
CACCATTATGATGCCGCACCCGGAACGTGTTTTCCGTACTGTCAGCAACTCCTGGCATCCGGAAAACTGGGGCGAGGATGGCCCATGGATGCGTATTTTCCGTAATGCGCGTAAGCAGCTGGGGTAAGGCTGCGGAAATTCCACGCAACCCATTGTTTTGTAGGCCGGATAAGGCTTTCACGCCGCATCCGGCATTACACACAACCACTTCGCCAACAATTATAAGCACCCAACTCCGGGAGCTTTTTTTGTGTCTGTAAATCACGACAATGGGTGGTTTGCCGTGTCGCTTATAGGTGACACATAACTTATTGATTTAATTTAAAACGAATAATTTAAGCTTTGGGCGTCTCTTTTAAGCGACACACTGGCTGATTTATAGCCAACCAGTGGAACAACCATTAATTCATTAAAGCTATGTTTTATCAGTACGTTATCAAACTATTTTATTTATTGGCACAGTTACTGCATAATAATAACCAGTGGCTCATTCACCCACTTATGTCAGCCCCTTCGGGACGTGCTACATAAAATTCGAATGACGCACAACAAGGTGCCTGCCGTCCAACTTCTGATATCAGCGTAGCTATATCAACCATCGGGCGAAACGTCGAGTTAGGCACCGCCTTATTCCACAACAAAGCCGGGTAATTCCCGGCTTTGTTGTATCTGAACTCCCCCTCGGTTAGCATCAGGCTATTCGCGTCTGACGAGAGTAACACCTTGAAACGCTGGCCTGTTTTTCCACGTTCATTACGACAATTAGTCATGCTGGCATTCTTGCTGATTTTGCTGCCTCTGCTGGTACTGGCATGGCAAGCCTGGCAAAGCCTTAATGCGCTTAGCGATCAGGCGGCGCTGGTCAATCGCACAACGCTTATTGACGCCCGGCGCAGTGAGGCAATGACTAATGCGGCACTGGAGATGGAGCGTAGCTACCGTCAGTATTGCGTGCTGGACGACTCAACCCTGGCGAAGGTCTATCAAAGCCAGCGTAAACGTTACAGCGAAATGCTCGATGCCCACGCTGGCGTGCTGCCGGACGATAAACTTTACCAGGCATTGCGTCAGGATTTGAACAATCTTGCCCAACTCCAGTGTAACAACAGTGGGCCGGATGCGGCGGCCGCCGCGCGTCTGGAAGCCTTTGCCAATGCCAATGCCGAAATGGTACAGGCCACGCGCACCGTGGTGTTTTCACGCGGGCAGCAACTCCAGCGAGAGATAGCCGAACGCGGACAGTATTTCGGCTGGCAGTCACTGGTGTTGTTTCTGGTGAGTCTGATAATGGTGCTGCTTTTCACCCGAATGATTATTGGTCCGGTGAAAAATATCGAGCGGATGATCAACCGTCTGGGGGAAGGACGCTCACTGGGTAATAGCGTCTCGTTTAGTGGACCGAGCGAGTTACGCTCGGTAGGGCAACGTATTCTTTGGTTAAGTGAACGCCTGTCATGGCTGGAATCCCAGCGCCATCAATTTTTAAGACATTTATCTCATGAATTAAAAACGCCACTGGCGAGTATGCGCGAGGGCACTGAATTACTGGCTGACCAGGTTGTCGGGCCGCTTACGCCAGAGCAAAAAGAGGTGGTGAGCATCCTTGATAGCAGCAGCCGCAATTTGCAAAAACTGATAGAACAACTGCTTGATTACAACCGTAAACAGGCAGATGGCGCGGTGGAACTGGAGAATGTTGAGTTAGCACCGTTGGTGGAGACGGTAGTTTCCGCTCACAGTCTGCCAGCTCGGACTAAAATGATGCATACCGACGTTGATCTCAAGGCAACAGCATGCCTGGCGGAACCCATGCTGCTGATGAGCGTGCTGGATAATCTTTACTCCAATGCGGTGCACTACGGGGCTGAATCCGGTAACATTTGCCTTCGCAGCAGTTTACATGGCGCACGGGTTTATATTGATGTCATCAATACAGGCACGCCCATTCCGCAAGAGGAACGCGCCATGATCTTCGAACCCTTTTTTCAGGGAAGTCACCAGCGAAAAGGGGCGGTGAAGGGGAGCGGTCTGGGATTAAGCATTGCCAGGGATTGTATTCGCCGTATGCAGGGGGAACTGTATCTGGTCGACGAGAGCGGGCAAGACGTTTGCTTCCGCATTGAATTGCCTTCGTCGAAAAACACGAAATAATGTTAAGGCCTATCCCATTAGGCTATTTTATTTGCCAGTTCGGCCCCGGGCAGTGCTCGAAATCCTCACGTACTACGTGTACGCTCCGGTTTCTCCGCGCTGTCCGTGTCCAAACTGCCTGCAACAATTACGCCCACTGGGATAGGCTCTGAGTCTGGTGAATATGCGACACATTTTTCAACGATTTTTATCCCGACGGCTGTGGCTGGCGGGGTTGCCTTGTCTGGCGCTGCTGGGCTGCGTGCAGAATCACAATAAGCCAGCCATTAATGCGCCAGTAGAAGAAAAAATCCCGGTTTATCAACTGGCTGATTATCTTCCTACTGAATGTAGCGACATTTGGGCGCTGCAAGGTAAATCAACTGAAACTAACCCGCTTTACTGGCTACGGGCGATGGATTGCGCCAACCGCTTAATGCCAGCGCAGTCGCGTCAGGAAGCCCGTAAGTATGGTGATGGCAGCTGGCAAAATACCTTTAAGCAGGGGATTTTGCTTGCCGATGCCAAAATCACGCCTTTTGAGCGCCGCCAACTGGTCGCGCGCATTGATGCGTTAAGTACTGAGATCCCGGCGCAGGTTCGCCCGTTGTATCAACTCTGGCGCGACGGACAGGCGCTGCAACTGCAACTGGCGGAAGAGCGCCAACGTTACAGTAAACTCCAGCAATCCTGCGACAGCGAACTGGACGCCCTGCGCCAGCAACATCACGTTCTACAGCAACAACTGGAACTTACCACCCGCAAGCTGGAGAACCTGACGGATATTGAACGCCAACTCTCGACTCGCAAACCGGCCGGAAATTTTCCACCGGACACGCCGCACGAGAGTGAAAAAACCGCGCCATCCACCAATGAGGTCACCCCTGATGAGCCATAAACCTGCGCATTTATTATTGGTCGATGACGATCCGGGATTACTGAAATTACTTGGCCTGCGCCTGACCAGCGAAGGCTACAGCGTGGTCACGGCAGAAAGTGGTGCCGAGGGGCTGCGGATACTGAATCGTGAAAAAGTGGATTTAGTCATCAGCGACCTGCGGATGGATGAAATGGATGGTATGCAACTGTTTGCTGAAATCCAGAAAGTGCAGCCAGGTATGCCGGTAATCATCCTCACCGCGCATGGTTCCATTCCCGATGCCGTTGCCGCGACACAGCAGGGCGTGTTTAGTTTCCTCACTAAGCCCGTCGATAAAGACGCGTTATATCAGGCAATTGATGATGCGCTGGAGCAATCCGCCCCAGCCACCGACGAACGTTGGCGCGAGGCGATTGTCACTCGCAGCCCGCTGATGCTGCGTTTGCTGGAACAGGCGCGGCTGGTGGCGCAATCAGACGTTAGCGTTTTGATTAACGGTCAGAGCGGCACCGGGAAAGAGATTTTTGCCCAGGCTATCCACAACGCCAGCCCGCGTAACAGCAAGCCGTTTATTGCCATTAACTGTGGCGCATTGCCCGAGCAGTTGCTGGAGTCGGAGCTGTTTGGTCATGCACGCGGCGCGTTTACTGGTGCCGTCAGCAATCGCGAAGGTTTATTCCAGGCGGCGGAAGGCGGTACGCTGTTTCTCGATGAGATTGGCGATATGCCTACGCCGTTACAGGTAAAATTGCTGCGCGTATTGCAGGAGCGAAAAGTCCGCCCGCTGGGCAGTAACCGCGATATTGATATCGACGTGCGGATTATTTCTGCGACCCACCGCGACTTACCAAAAGCGATGGCGCGCGGGGAATTTCGCGAAGATCTCTATTACCGCCTCAATGTCGTCAGCCTTAAAATTCCGGCACTGGCGGAGCGCACGGAAGACATTCCGTTACTGGCAAACCACTTATTGCGTCAGGCAGCAGTACGGCATAAACCGTTTGTCCGCGCGTTCTCCACCGATGCGATGAAACGCCTGATGACTGCCAGCTGGCCGGGAAATGTGCGCCAGTTGGTGAACGTGATTGAACAGTGCGTGGCGCTGACGTCATCGCCAGTGATTAGTGATGCGCTGGTGGAGCAGGCGCTGGAGGGCGAAAACACGGCGCTGCCCACCTTTGTTGAGGCGCGTAATCAGTTTGAACTCAACTACCTGCGCAAGCTGCTGCAAATCACTAAAGGCAACGTCACTCACGCGGCGAGAATGGCGGGGCGCAACCGGACAGAATTTTATAAATTGCTTTCCCGACACGAGCTGGATGCAAACGATTTCAAGGAATGAATCGGTGTAATGTGTTACGTTTAGCAGATCAAAAGACAGGCGACCTTTTCAAGGAATAGCATGAAAAAGATTGATGCGATTATTAAACCCTTCAAGCTGGACGATGTCCGTGAAGCACTGGCCGAAGTCGGTATTACCGGCATGACCGTGACCGAAGTGAAAGGCTTTGGGCGTCAGAAAGGCCACACTGAGCTGTATCGCGGTGCGGAATATATGGTGGATTTTCTGCCGAAGGTGAAAATTGAGATCGTCGTGCCAGACGACATTGTAGATATCTGCGTAGACACGATTATTCGTACGGCGCAAACCGGTAAAATTGGTGACGGTAAAATTTTCGTCTTTGACGTGGCACGGGTCATTCGTATCCGTACCGGCGAAGAGGACGACGCGGCGATTTAAACCGCGTCATGGTTGCCGGATGTTTCCATCCGGCAACATCAAATCACAGCACTTTATGTGGGCCAAAGCATTCGTAATGAATGTTTTCCTGCTTCACACCCAGGTCCACTAACTGTTTTGCCGCAAACTGCATGAAGCCGACCGGACCGCAGAGATAGAACTGCATGGCCGGATCGCTGAACGCACCTTCCAGTTTGCTCAAATCCATCAGGCCTTCGCTATCAAACTGACCTTTAGCGCGATCGGCTTCGCTCGGCTCGCGATACCAGGTATGCGCGGTAAAGCGCGGTAGTGCTTGCCCCAGTTCCTTAACTTCATCAGCAAAGGCGTGAACATCGCCATTTTCTGCCGCGTGGAACCAGTTTACCTGGGCGTTATGGCCTGCTTTTGCCAGCGTATCGAGCATAGCCAGCATTGGCGTTTGCCCTACACCCGCAGAGATCAGTGTTATCGGCGTGTCATCTGTCACATCCATAAAGAAATCACCCGCCGGAGCTACCAGCTTCACGACATCGCCAACGTTGGCGTGATTGTGCAGCCAGTTGGATACCTGCCCGCCATCTTCGCGTTTCACCGCAATACGATAGCCTTTGCCATCAGGTTTGCGAGTCAAAGAGTACTGACGAATTTCCTGATGCGGGAAACCTTCTGGTTTCAGCCAGACGCCGAGATACTGTCCTGGACGGTATTCTGCCACTGCGCCACCGTCGACCGGTTCCAGTTCGAAGCTGGTGATAAGCGCGCTGCGCGGCGTTTTAGCCACAATGCGGAAATCGCGAGTACCTTCCCAGCCACCGGCTTTGCTGGCGTTTTCGTTATAGATTTCCGCCTCGCGATTGATAAATACATTAGCCAGTACGCCATAGGCTTTACCCCACGCGTCCAGCACTTCCTGGCCTGGGCTGAACATTTCGTCCAGGGTCGCCAACAGGTGTTCACCGACGATGTTGTACTGTTCCGGTTTGATCTGGAAACTGGTGTGCTTCTGCGCGATTTTTTCTACCGCTGGCAGCAGCGCAGGCAGGTTTTCAATATTACTGGCGTAGGCGGCAATAGCGTTAAACAGGGCTTCACGTTGATCGCCATTACGCTGGTTACTCATGTTAAAAATTTCTTTGAGTTCTGGGTTATGAGTAAACATACGGTCGTAGAAATGGGCGGTTAACTTTGGCCCTGTTTCCACCAGTAAAGGGATGGTGGCTTTTACTGTAGCGATGGTTTGAGCGTCAAGCATATGGTCTTCCTTTTTTTGCATCTTAATTGATGTATCTCAAATGCATCTTATAAAAAATAGCCCTGCACTGTAAATGGTTCTTTTGGTGTTTTTCATCAAGAATGTGATGAAGTGAAAAATTTGCATCACAAACCTGAAAAGAAATCCGTTTCCGGTTGCAGGCCCTTTATTCTCCAAAGCCTTGCACAGCTTGAAGGTAATCGTTTGCGTAAATTCCTTTGTCAAGACCTGTTATCGCACAATGATTCGGTTATACTGTTCGCCGTTGTCCATCAGGACCGCCAAAATTAGGCGAAAAAATTTTATTGTTAGCTGAGTCAGGAGATGCGGATGTTAAAGCGTGAAATGAACATTGCCGATTATGATGCCGAACTGTGGCAGGCTATGGAGCAGGAAAAAGTACGTCAGGAAGAGCACATCGAACTGATCGCCTCCGAAAACTACACCAGCCCGCGCGTAATGCAGGCGCAGGGTTCTCAGCTGACCAATAAATATGCTGAAGGTTATCCGGGCAAGCGCTACTACGGCGGTTGCGAGTATGTTGATATCGTCGAACAACTGGCGATCGATCGCGCGAAAGAACTGTTCGGCGCTGATTACGCTAACGTTCAGCCGCACTCCGGCTCCCAGGCTAACTTTGCGGTCTACACCGCGCTGCTGGAACCAGGTGATACCGTTCTGGGTATGAACCTGGCGCATGGCGGTCACCTGACTCACGGTTCTCCGGTTAACTTCTCCGGTAAACTGTACAACATCGTTCCTTATGGTATTGATGCTACCGGCCATATCGACTACGCCGATCTGGAAAAACAAGCCAAAGAACACAAGCCGAAAATGATTATCGGTGGTTTCTCTGCATATTCCGGCGTGGTTGACTGGGCGAAAATGCGTGAAATCGCTGACAGCATCGGTGCTTACCTGTTCGTTGATATGGCGCACGTTGCGGGCCTGGTTGCTGCTGGCGTCTACCCGAACCCGGTTCCTCATGCTCACGTAGTGACTACCACCACTCACAAAACCCTGGCGGGTCCGCGCGGCGGCCTGATCCTGGCGAAAGGCGGTAGCGAAGAACTGTACAAAAAACTGAACTCTGCCGTTTTCCCTGGTGGTCAGGGCGGTCCGTTGATGCACGTTATTGCGGGTAAAGCAGTAGCGCTGAAAGAAGCGATGGAGCCTGAGTTCAAAACTTACCAGCAGCAGGTCGCGAAAAACGCTAAAGCGATGGTAGAAGTGTTCCTGGAACGCGGCTACAAAGTGGTTTCTGGCGGTACTGATAACCACCTGTTCCTGGTTGATCTGGTTGATAAAAACCTGACCGGTAAAGAAGCAGACGCCGCTCTGGGCCGTGCCAATATCACCGTGAACAAAAACAGCGTACCGAACGATCCGAAGAGCCCGTTTGTAACTTCTGGTATTCGTGTAGGTACTCCGGCGATTACGCGTCGTGGCTTCAAAGAAGCAGAAGCGAAAGAACTGGCTGGCTGGATGTGTGACGTGCTGGACAGCATCAATGATGAAGCGGTTATCGAGCGCATCAAAGGTAAAGTTCTCGACATCTGCGCACGTTACCCGGTTTACGCATAAGAGAAACGGTGATTTGCTGACAACGTGCTCGTTGTTCATGCCGGATGCGGCGTGAACGCCTTATCCGGCCTACAAAAATTTGCAAATTCAATATATTGCAATATCCGTGTAGGCCTGATAAGCGTAGCGCATCAGGCAATCTTACGTTTGTGATCGTCAAGGCTTCCTTCGGGAAGCCTTGTTACGTTATCGCGCCATCAAATCTGTCGTAACTGCGCCTCAACATACAAATAACCTATCCCCAGCACCTGTTGTGCGCGGCTTAATTGCCCAAAGCCAATTTGCGTCGCTTTCACGCTCGGTCCTTCGTCGCGGTCGAACGGGTTAAATCCTGTCTGGCGAATAATGGTATTAAGCCAGTTCTCACCAAAGGCACAGCTGCGACCGTACAACCAAATCTGATTAATATTGAGGATGTTGAGGAAGTTATACAGACTCAAACCAATGGCGTTGGCACTGCGGTCAACCCAACTGGTGATCCACGGTTCTCCACTCTGCCAGGCAGCGATTAATTGCGCTGTAGTCAGTTTTTCTGGATCAAGTTGAGTATTGCCAGGTTGTGATTTTAGCCATACTCGCGCCTGTTTTTTTAATGCGCTTAACGAGGCGACGGTTTCCAGGCAGCCATAACGTCCACAGTCGCAGGCGACGCCATCCGGATTAACAATGGTGTGACCAATCTGCCCGCTACCATACAAACTACCGCGATAAATTTGCTCGTTAATCACGAACGACGAGCCAATGCCGTAATCAACGTTGATCACGCAGAAATCCCGTCCCTGCGAATTATTTTGCCATTTCTCCGCCAGCGCCAGCATCACGCAGTCATTATCGACCATCACCCGAATGCCCAGCTTCTCTTCCAGCAGATACTTCACCTCAACTGGCGTGGTCCACGGGGCTTGCGGCATGGTTTGCGATACACCAGTTACCGGATCAACCTGACCGTGAATTGCCAGCGCCAGGTTGATGGTGCGGCCCGGCCACAGTTTGCGATGACGATGCCAGCATTTTTCGATTTCGGACAGCAGTGCCTGCGGTGTCGGTGCATCAATCTGAAAATATTCAAATTCGCCTTTCGGACTTAAACAAGCGTTAGCGACCTGGCACTCAATGCTGGTGGGCGTCACGTTCAGGCATAGCGTCCAGTCACCTTCCGGCGCAATCAGCCATGTGCCGCTGCTATGCCCGCGCGTCTGGCTTTCATCGTCGATATTCACCACCCGCTTTTCGTTTTCCAGTTCCTGCAAAATATTACTGACCGCCGGAATTGAAATTTGCGCCAGCCGGGCCAGCGTCGACTTGTTGGCGCGCTTTTGCCGGTACAGCAGTTCCAGAATCACGCATTTGTTATGGTGGCGGATCTGTTGATTGTTAATGCAGGCTCTCATCTTCACTAAACCTTGTTTAGTTAATTGCGTGATTATTCCGCGAAAACAGTGCCAGATTGTTCAATACACTGCCACAAATCTTTTAATTCAGTATGTCTTGTTAATATTGAGGGCACCATGACTCCAGTAAAAGTGTGGCAAGAGCGCGTTGAGATCCCGACCTATGAAACCGGGCCGCAGGATATACATCCCATGTTCCTGGAAAATCGCGTTTATCAGGGATCGTCCGGCGCGGTTTATCCCTATGGCGTGACCGATACGCTGAGCGAGCAGAAAACCCTGAAATCCTGGCAGGCGGTGTGGCTGGAAAACGACTACATCAAAGTGATGATCCTGCCGGAACTGGGCGGTCGCGTGCATCGCGCATGGGATAAAGTGAAACAGCGAGATTTTGTCTATCACAATGAAGTCATTAAGCCGGCGCTGGTGGGGCTGCTGGGGCCGTGGATTTCGGGCGGGATTGAGTTTAACTGGCCACAACACCATCGCCCGACCACCTTTATGCCCGTTGATTTCACCATCGAAGCCCATGACGACGGCGCACAGACGGTGTGGGTCGGCGAAACGGAGCCGATGCACGGTTTACAAGTGATGACTGGTTTCACACTGCGCCCTGACCGGGCGGCGCTGGAAATCGCCAGCCGCGTCTATAACGGCAACGCCACGCCGCGTCATTTCTTGTGGTGGGCCAACCCGGCAGTGAAAGGTGGTGAAGGGCATCAGAGCGTTTTCCCGCCGGATGTGACTGCGGTGTTTGATCACGGCAAACGGGCTGTTTCAGCTTTCCCCATCGCCACCGGCACCTACTACAAAGTGGACTACTCCGCCGGAGTGGACATTTCTCGCTATAAAAATGTGCCAGTGCCGACTTCGTATATGGCTGAAAAATCGCAGTACGATTTTGTCGGCGCGTGGTGTCACGATGAAGATGGCGGTTTGCTGCACGTTGCCAACCACCATATTGCGCCAGGTAAAAAACAGTGGAGCTGGGGACACAGTGAATTTGGCCAGGCGTGGGATAAGAGTCTGACCGACAATAACGGTCCGTATATCGAGCTGATGACCGGTATTTTTGCCGATAACCAGCCCGATTTTACCTGGCTTGATGCTTACGAAGAGAAGCGTTTCGAGCAGTATTTCCTGCCTTATCATTCTCTGGGCATGGTGCAAAATGCCTCCCGCGATGCGGTGATAAAACTCCAGCGTAGCGAGCGGGGGATTGAGTGGGGGCTGTATGCCATCTCCCCGTTGAGTGGATATCGTCTGGCGATCCGCGAAATCGGCAAATGCAACGCGTTGCTCGATGATGCCGTGGCCCTGACACCAGCGACCGCCATCCAGGGCGTGTTGCACGGTATCAATCCTGACAGACTGACCATCGAACTTTCCGATGCTGACGGCAATATTGTACTGAGTTATCAGGAACATCAGCCGCAAGAGTTGCCGTTGCCGGACGTTGCCAAAGCGCCACTGGCTGCACAAGACATTGCCAGTACAGATGAAGCCTGGTTTATCGGTCAGCATCTGGAGCAATATCATCACGCCAGTCGTTCACCGTTCGATTACTACCTGCGCGGCGTGGCGCTGGACCCGCTGGATTATCGCTGTAACCTGGCGCTGGCGATGCTGGAATATAACCGCGCAGATTTCCCGCAAGCGGTGGCGTATGCCAGTCAGGCGCTGAAACGCGCACATGCGCTGAACAAAAACCCGCAGTGTGGACAGGCAAGTTTGATTCGCGCCAGTGCTTACGAACGTCAGGGACAATATCAACAATCCGAAGAGGATTTCTGGCGTGCGGTCTGGAGCGGGAACAGTAAAGCCGGCGGCTATTATGGTCTGGCACGGCTGGCTGCGCGTAATGGTAACTTCGACGCGGGTCTGGATTTTTGCCAACAAAGTCTTCGCGCCTGCCCAACCAATCAGGAAGTGCTTTGCCTGCATAACCTGCTGCTGGTGTTAAGTGGTCGTCAGGACAACGCGCGTTTGCAGCGCGAGAAACTGCTGCGTGATTATCCGCTGAACGCCACTCTGTGGTGGCTGAACTGGTTCGATGGTCGTAGCGAATCAGCCCTCGCGCAGTGGCGCGGTCTGTGTCAGGGACGCGACGTTAACGCCCTGATGACCGCCGGGCAACTGATTAACTGGGGAATGCCCGCCCTGGCGGCAGAGATGCTGAACGTACTGGACTGCCAGCGCACGCTTCCGCTTTACCTGCAAGCTAGCTTGCTGCCGAAAGCCGAACGCGGCGAACTGGTCGCAAAAGCCATTGATGTCTTCCCACAGTTTGTCCGTTTCCCGAATACGCTGGAAGAAGTGGCGGCGCTGGAGAGTATTGAAGAGTGCTGGTTTGCCCGTCATTTACTGGCCTGCTTCTATTACAACAAGCGTAGCTACAACAAAGCCATTACTTTATGGCTGCGTTGCGTAGAGATGTCACCGGAGTTTGCCGACGGCTGGCGCGGGTTAGCGATCCATGCGTGGAATAAGCAACACGATTATGAGCTGGCCGCGCGTTATCTTGATAATGCTTATCAGCTTGCGCCGCAGGATGCACGTCTGCTTTTCGAACGGGATTTGCTGGATAAGTTAAGCGGAGCCACACCGGAGAAACGACTGGCACGTCTGGAAAATAATCTGGAAATTGCTCTGAAACGCGACGACATGACCGCAGAACTGCTCAATTTGTGGCATCTCACAGGTCAGGCCGACAAAGCGGCGGATATTCTCGCCACGCGAAAATTCCACCCGTGGGAAGGCGGGGAAGGGAAGGTCACCAGTCAGTTTATCCTTAACCAAATGTTACGCGCCTGGCAACACCTTGATGCCAGACAACCGCAGCAGGCCAGCGAACTGCTTCATGCCGCGCTGCACTATCCAGAGAATTTAAGCGAAGGCCGTTTACCGGGGCAAACTGACAACGACATCTGGTTCTGGCAGGCGATATGTGCCAAAGCTCAGGGCGATGAAACTGAAGCGACGCGTTGTTTACGTCTGGCGGCGACCGGCGATCGCACCATTAACATCCACAGTTATTACAACGATCAGCCGGTTGATTATCTCTTCTGGCAAGGAATGGCGCTGCGACTGCTGGGCGAACAACAAACCGCACAGCAACTGTTTAGTGAAATGAAACAGTGGGCGCAAGAGATGGCGAAAACCAGTATCGAGGCGGATTTCTTTGCCGTCTCGCAACCTGACTTGTTGTCGCTGTATGGCGATTTACAACAGCAGCATAAAGAAAAATGCCTGATGGTGGCGATGCTGGCGGCCGCGGGACTAGGGGAGATTGCGCAATACGAATCTGCTCGCGCTGAATTGACTGCGATTAATCCGGCCTGGCCGAAAGCGGCATTATTCACCACCGTGATGCCTTTTATTTTTAACCGCGTTCACTAAACCCTATTAACTGTAATATTTGAGCGGCACGCGCTGCCGCTCAAATAATTAAAATAAGCCGTTGTAAATAAAAACCCTACAGGAGGCACTATGCCTAAAAAAATGAGAACAACCCGTAATCTATTATTAATGGCTACGCTATTAGGTAGCGCACTATTTGCCAACGCTGCGGATAAAGAAATGACCATTGGCGCAATATACCTTGATACCCAGGGATATTACGCTGGAGTGCGTCAGGGCGTTCAGGATGCGGCAAAAGATTCTTCAGTACAGGTACAGTTAATTGAAACTAACGCCCAGGGCGATATTTCGAAAGAAAGTACTTTTGTAGATACCCTCGTGGCGCGTAATGTCGATGCCATTATTTTATCGGCAGTGTCTGAAAATGGTAGCAGCCGTACCGTTCGTCGCGCCAGTGAAGCGGGTATTCCGGTGATTTGCTACAACACCTGTATTAATCAAAAGGGTGTCGATAAATATGTTTCGGCATATCTGGTAGGCGATCCGCTGGAATTTGGTAAAAAACTGGGTAACGCTGCCGCCGATTATTTTATTGCCAACAAAATTGACCAACCGAAAATTGCCGTCATCAATTGCGAAGCCTTTGAAGTTTGTGTGCAACGACGTAAAGGGTTTGAAGAAGTATTAAAAGCCCGCGTTCCCGGCGCGCAAATTGTCGCTAATCAGGAAGGGACTGTTTTAGATAAAGCGATTTCTGTCGGTGAAAAACTGATTATCTCCACGCCAGATCTCAACGCCATTATGGGTGAATCGGGCGGAGCGACACTCGGTGCGGTAAAAGCAGTACGCAATCAAAATCAGGCCGGAAAAATTGCCGTTTTCGGTTCGGACATGACCACTGAAATTGCTCAGGAGCTGGAAAACAACCAGGTGCTGAAAGCGGTAGTGGATATTTCCGGTAAGAAAATGGGCAATGCTGTTTTCGCGCAAACATTGAAGGTTATCAATAAACAAGCCGACGGTGAAAAAGTGATTCAGGTGCCAATCGATCTCTATACCAAAACTGAAGACGGTAAACAGTGGCTGGCAACGCACGTTGATGGTCTGCCCTAATAGCTGATTCGCAGAGGTCCCTATGTTCACGGCAACAGAGGCAGTCCCGGTAGCAAAAGTGGTGGCAGGAAATAAGCGTTACCCCGGCGTCGTTGCGCTGGATAACGTTAACTTCACGCTCAATAAAGGCGAAGTTCGCGCGCTGTTAGGCAAAAACGGTGCGGGAAAATCGACCCTCATTCGAATGCTTACCGGTAGCGAACGTCCGGATAGCGGTGATATCTGGATTGGCGAGACGCGACTGGAAGGCGACGAAGCTACGCTGACTCGCCGTGCCGCTGAACTGGGGGTACGCGCGGTTTATCAGGAATTAAGTCTGGTGGAAGGGCTGACGGTGGCAGAAAACCTCTGCCTTGGTCAATGGCCTCGCCGCAACGGCATGATTGATTACCCGCAAATGGCGCAGGATGCCCAACGTTGCTTACAGGCGCTGGGCGTTGACGTTAGCCCTGAACAACTTGTTTCAACGCTAAGCCCGGCGCAAAAGCAACTGGTGGAAATTGCGCGGGTGATGAAGGGCGAGCCGCGCGTGGTCATCCTTGATGAACCCACCAGCTCGCTTGCCAGTGCGGAAGTTGAACTGGTGATCAGCGCCGTGAAAAAAATGTCGGCACTGGGCGTGGCGGTGATTTACGTCAGCCACAGGATGGAGGAAATCCGCCGTATCGCTTCCTGTGCCACCGTCATGCGCGACGGGCAGGTGGCGGGCGATGTGATGCTCGAAAACACCTCAACTCGCCATATTGTGTCGTTGATGCTCGGACGCGATCACGTTGATATTGCACCGGTTGCAGCTCAGGAGATTGCGGACCAGACCGTACTGGAAGTTCGCGCGTTACGCCACAGACCAAAACTTACGGAGATCAGTTTTTCACTGCGTCGTGGCGAAGTGCTCGGCATTGCCGGCCTGCTGGGGGCAGGGCGCAGTGAATTGCTGAAAGCGATAGTTGGGCTGGAAGCGTATGAACAGGGCGAAATTGTTATCAACGGTGAGAAAATCACGCGCCCTGATTACGGCGACATGCTGAAACGTGGCATTGGCTATACGCCAGAAAACCGCAAAGAAGCGGGGATCATTCCCTGGCTGGGCGTTGACGAAAATACAGTGCTGACCAATCGGCAAAAAATCAGCGCCAACGGCGTACTGCAATGGTCCACCATCCGCCGCCTGACCGAAGAGGTGATGCAGCGGATGACGGTTAAGGCTGCCAGTAGCGAAACACCCATCGGCACGCTTTCTGGCGGTAATCAGCAAAAAGTGGTGATCGGTCGTTGGGTCTATGCCGCCAGCCAGATTTTGTTGCTCGACGAGCCAACGCGCGGCGTCGATATCGAAGCCAAACAGCAGATTTACCGTATTGTCCGCGAGCTGGCTGCCGAAGGAAAAAGCGTGGTGTTTATCTCCAGTGAAGTGGAGGAGTTACCGCTGGTGTGCGACCGCATTCTGTTGTTACAGCACGGTACGTTCTCGCAGGAGTTTCACTCTCCAGTCAATGTGGATGAGCTGATGTCCGCCATTCTGTCTGTGCACTGATGAATTTTACCGAGGAACCTGAAGATGTCTGCTTCGTCATTACCATTGCCGCAAGGCAAGAGCGTCTCGCTCAAACAATTTGTCAGTCGCCATATTAATGAGATCGGTTTGCTGGTGGTGATTGCCATTTTGTATCTGGTCTTCTCCCTGAACGCGCCTGGCTTTATCTCATTGAATAACCAAATGAACGTGCTGCGCGATGCCGCTACCATTGGGATCGCCGCCTGGGCGATGACGCTGATTATTATCTCCGGGGAAATTGATGTCAGCGTTGGGCCGATGGTGGCTTTTGTCTCGGTGTGCCTGGCATTTTTGCTGCAATTTGACGTTTCGCTGGCGATTGCTTGTCTGCTGGTGTTGCTGTTAGGCGCGCTGATGGGAACGCTGGCCGGGGTGCTGCGCGGCGTGTTTAACGTACCAAGTTTCGTGGCCACACTGGGGCTGTGGAGCGCCCTGCGCGGAATGGGCTTGTTTATGACTAACGCCCTGCCAGTGCCGATTGACGAAAACGAGGTACTGGACTGGCTGGGTGGACAATTTCTCGGAGTGCCGGTATCCGCGCTGATCATGATGGTGTTGTTTGCGCTGTTTGTGTTCATCAGCCGCAAAACCGCCTTCGGGCGCTCGGTTTTTGCCGTTGGCGGTAATGCTACGGCGGCGCAGTTGTGCGGCATCAACGTTCGTCGGGTGCGCATTCTTATCTTTACCCTTTCGGGATTATTAGCGGCGGTGACCGGCATTTTGTTGGCGGCGCGCCTCGGTTCTGGTAACGCAGGTGCCGCAAACGGTCTGGAGTTTGACGTCATCGCCGCGGTCGTGGTCGGCGGTACGGCACTTTCCGGCGGTCGCGGTTCCCTGTTCGGTACATTGCTTGGTGTGCTGGTGATTACGCTAATCGGTAACGGTCTGGTATTGCTCGGGATTAACTCTTTTTTCCAGCAGGTGGTACGCGGCGTCATCATCGTGGTGGCAGTGCTGGCGAATATCTTGCTGACCCAGCGAAGCAGTAAAGCGAAACGCTAAACCTTAACGCCCCTGGCGCGGGTGCGGCAGGGATGAAAATTAATCGTATTGTTAATGAGGGATTTATGAAAACGATGCTGGCAGCTTATTTACCAGGAAATTCGACCGTCGATCTGCGGGAAGTTGCGGTGCCGACGCCGGGGATTAACCAGGTGCTGATCAAAATGAAATCCTCCGGGATTTGCGGAAGCGATGTCCACTATATCTACCATCAACACCGCGCCACGGCGGCGGCGCCCGATAAACCGTTATACCAGGGCTTTATCAACGGTCATGAGCCGTGCGGGCAAATTGTGGCGATGGGGCAAGGCTGTCGCCATTTTAAAGAGGGTGATCGCGTGCTGGTGTATCACATTTCTGGCTGTGGTTTTTGCCCGAACTGCCGCCGCGGCTTTCCTATCTCTTGTACTGGCAAAGGAAAAGCGGCTTACGGCTGGCAGCGTGACGGTGGTCATGCCGAATATCTGTTGGCGGAAGAAAAAGATCTGATCCTCCTGCCGGATGCACTGAGTTACGAAGATGGTGCGTTTATCAGTTGCGGCGTTGGCACGGCCTATGAAGGGATTTTGCGCGGCGAAGTTTCCGGCAGCGATAACGTGCTGGTGGTCGGTCTGGGACCGGTCGGCATGATGGCGATGATGCTGGCGAAAGGTCGCGGTGCAAAACGGATCATCGGCGTTGATATGTTGCCGGAACGTCTGGCGATGGCGAAACAGTTAGGGGTGATGGATCACGGTTATTTAGCGACGACCGAAGGTCTGCCGCAGATAATTGCTGAACTTACCCACGGTGGCGCGGATGTTGCGCTCGATTGTTCCGGTAATGCTGCGGGGCGCTTGCTGGCATTGCAATCCACCGCCGACTGGGGGCGCGTGGTTTACATTGGTGAAACCGGAAAAGTGGAGTTCGAAGTCAGCGCCGATCTGATGCACCATCAACGGCGGATTATTGGCTCCTGGGTAACCAGTCTGTTCCATATGGAAAAATGCGCTCACGATCTGACCGACTGGAAACTATGGCCACGTAACGCCATTACCCACCGCTTCTCTCTGGAACAGGCGGGAGATGCCTACGCACTGATGGCGAGCGGCAAGTGCGGGAAAGTTGTGATTAACTTCCCGGATTAAGGAGTTAGCGGATGACCATCTATACCTTATCTCACGGGCCGCTAAAGCTGGACGTTTCTGACCAGGGCGGCGTAATCGAAGGCTTCTGGCGCGATACGACGCCGCTGCTACGTCCTGGTAAAAAAAGCGGTGTGGCAACCGATGCCTCTTGTTTTCCGCTGGTGCCATTTGCAAACCGGGTGAGTGGTAACCGATTTGTCTGGCAGGGGCGTGAGTATCAACTGCAACCGAATGTTGAGTGGGATGCGCACTATCTACACGGCGATGGCTGGTTGGGGCAGTGGCAATGTGTCTCGCGCAGCGATGATAGTTTGCGTCTGGCGTATGAACATCACTGTGGCGTTTATCATTATCGTGTAAGCCAGGCATTTCATTTAACGGCGGATACGCTGACGGTGACGCTCGCTGTCACCAATGAAGGCACTGAGACGCTGCCATTTGGTACTGGCTGGCATCCTTATTTTCCGTTGTCGTCGAAAACGCGGATTCAGGCACAGGCGAATGGTTACTGGCTGGAGCGGGAGCAGTGGTTGGCGGGCGAGTTTTGCGAGCAGTTACCGCCAGAACTGGATTTCAACCATCTCGCGCCGTTGCCGCGCCAGTGGGTGAACAATGGTTTTGCCGGATGGAATGGTCAGGCCCGCATTGAGCAGTCGCAGGAGGGTTACGCCGTCATCATGGAAACGACGCCGCCTGCGCCGTGCTATTTCATCTTTGTCTCCGATCCCGCGTTTGATAAAGGGTATGCGTTTGATTTCTTCTGTCTGGAGCCGATGAGTCATGCGCCGGATGACCATCATCGCCCGGAAGGTGGTGACCTCATTGCGCTTGCGCCGGGGGAATCAACAACCTCAGAGATGTCGTTGCGGGTAGAGTGGCTGTAATTTATAAAATGCCGGATGCACAGGCCTACAGGGTAATTTCGATTTTGTAGCACTCGGCGCACCATGCCTGATGCGACGCTTGCCGCGTCTTATCAAGCCTACAATTGGTGTTGGAGCAGTCGGCCGGATAAGGCGTTCACGCCGCATCCGGCATCTTTCCTAACGCCGATCGAGAGAAATTGCCCCCGGCCCGGTAATTGCCAGCAGCAGGAATGCGCCAGCAATGCTGATATTCTTCCAGAAATTAATCATATTTGGCCCAACCGCATCGCCAGTCATATCCCAGTAATGATGACCAATCACCGCCGTTCCCAGCGTGTAGAAAATAAACAGCACCGCCAGCGGACGGGTGAAAAAGCCAAGTATGATTAATATCGCGGCGGGTACTTCCATAATCACCGCAATAACTGCCGCCAGCATCGGCATCGGTGCGCCCAGCGAGGCCATATACTGTACCGTTCCGTCAAAGCCCATCATTTTGGGAAAACCAAAAATAATGAAAATTAAGATGACGGCGATACGGGCAATTAATAACAAAACGGGGCGGGCAGCACCAAAATCAAAATAACGTAGTGAGTTCATAACCAATCCCTTTGCAAGATAATGTGATTTAAACGTAATACACACTCTTGCACCTCGCCACGCCCCAGCGGATGAGAAATTTGGTAATTATCCAGGTCAATATCCAGCACATTTTCTTTAGGTGATATTTTGTTAGCGGTATTAACGATATTTTTTCCAGCTCTGTGTACTGGAAGCAGACTCGAATTTTCTTATTTTTCAACTTGCACCAACATTCGATTAACTCCAGACTAACGCCTCCTGACGGGAGGGACTCATGGTTTTGCAATCCACGCGCTGGTTGGCGCTCGGTTATTTCACATACTTTTTTAGCTACGGTATTTTTCTACCTTTCTGGAGCGTCTGGCTTAAGGGGATTGGCTTAACGCCAGAAACCATCGGCCTGTTGTTGGGGGCCGGGCTGGTTGCCCGTTTTCTCGGTAGTTTGATAATTGCGCCTCGCGTCAGCGATCCTTCTCGCCTGATTTCTGCGCTGCGTGTGCTGGCGTTGCTGACGCTACTCTTTGCCATCGCCTTCTGGGCGGGTGCGCATGTGGCGTGGTTGATGGTGGTGATGGTTGGTTTTAACCTCTTTTTCTCACCGCTGGTACCGTTGACCGATGCACTGGCGAATACCTGGCAAAAGCAGTTCCCGCTTGATTATGGCAAAGTGCGACTTTGGGGCTCGGTGGCGTTTGTCATTGGCTCGGCGCTAACGGGGAAACTGGTCAGCGTATTCGATTATCGGGTTATTCTGGCATTGCTGACGTTGGGCGTGGCATCCATGCTGCTCGGCTTTCTTATCCGTCCGACGATTCAGCCACAAGGGGCCAGCCGTCAACAGGAGAGCACGGGGTGGCCAGCGTGGTTGGCGCTGGTCCGCCAGAACTGGCGTTTTCTGGCCTGCGTTTGTTTATTGCAGGGGGCGCATGCGGCCTATTACGGTTTTAGCGCCATTTACTGGCAGGCAGCTGGCTACTCGGCCTCGGCGGTGGGCTATTTGTGGTCGCTGGGCGTGGTGGCGGAAGTCATTATCTTTGCGCTGAGTAATAAGCTTTTCCGCCGTTGTAGCGCCCGTGATATGTTGCTGATCTCGGCGGTATGCGGGGTAGTACGTTGGGGCATTATGGGGGCAACCACTGAGTTGCCGTGGTTGATTATGGTGCAAGTTCTGCATTGCGGCACCTTTACCGTGTGCCATCTGGCTGCTATGCGCTACATTGCCGCTCGTCAGGGAAGTGAGGTTATCCGCTTGCAGGCAGTTTATTCTGCCGTCGCGATGGGCGGCAGTATCGCCATCATGACCGTCTTCGCCGGTTTTCTGTATCAATATCTGGGGCATGGCGTGTTCTGGGTGATGGCATTGGTGGCGTTTCCGGCAATGTTTTTGCGCCCGAAAGTCGTTCCCTCATGCTGATTCAAGTATTTTGCGGATCTGTTCCTGTTGATGTGCCGTCAGGGTCAGATCCGTATAAATCAGCGGTGGTGAAAAAAGCGGTAGCGGCATGGTATAAGGCGCAATAATAAGTGCGGCATTGCGCGGCGCGCCAATCTGCAAAAATGTCTTCACAGACATGTGTTTAATATTGAGCGGCAGTATCGTTAGCTCACGCAATTGCAGCTCAATATTCGCTTCTCGTTCGCTGTCATTGCCCGTCAGCAAAATAATCTGCTTTTCGTGAATTTCATTTGCCTGCATCAGCCATGCACCGAAAATCACTGCCACCAGACAACTTTCTTCATCGGAAAGACTGACATTGTACTCATTTTCAAACCCGACCAGCGCTTCGCGGGTGGTGTGCACGAGCCGTGGATAAAGTCGACGGAACTCTTCCGGTAAAGTGTTATCAATGCCGATAGAAAACAAACAGCGGTTTAACGCCTGGGCGAGGTGAGTATAAAGCTGATAGCACAACCCCTGTTCATCATAGAAATGGACGTTACTCAACTGCCGAAAATGCTGTACCAGACGGTTAATTGACAGGCGCAACTGTTTGCCATGCTGATGGGTGTCTTGCAGTGGATCGGGAACCCGCAACATGGAAAAAAGCAATGCCATAAATAGTGGCTCATCAGTGGGGACAGGTTGACGCGCCCGCCGTTGCCAGTGGCGGCCAATTTCCTGTGCAACCTGAAATTCAATGCAAGATTCCAACCAGTGCCGTTGCAGCGGGTTAAATAAGGGCGAGATTCCGGCATGGTGTTGCAATAAGCAATATTGCAGATACAAACACAGGAAATGAACATCACGCGCGTCAAAGCGTTTTTGCAGCCTTCGCGAGCAGAGATTAACTAACGCCAGTAGATTGGTGTCGTCATAAAAATTACGAGCAATCCCCCGACGCTTTAGCTCCCCCTTTAACGCGGGCGTAAAATGGCTGCTGATAAATGACGGACAAAGGCGAAAAGCGCGTCGTAGCCAATGAAATAAACATAAGCGTTGATTAAGTATTGTACCTTCAATCCGGTAGCACCCGTCATATCCAGTTGTAATGGTGAGTTGATGATAGCGCTGGATCTCCCGTCCTGTTTCGCTGATATCGCGACCCACCATTTCATCATCCACACCATTAATCTCGCTGAAAGTTGCCGTGGTGGCGCTCAACCCCGGCTGGAACAGCGTCAGCAATACCTGGCAACGGCGCTGGGGAGCTGAAAGTACAGATGGTGGGGCAAGTGTAGGTATCATCTGTAGATCTCCCATAAGCATAATTTATAAGAATAGCTAAAGTTTGCTTAGGGATACGGTGAATGGAATGCTATTAATCAGAAATGATGACAAACATCACAGAATTTTTATCGATATAAACACTTTCTGGCAGTTTAATGCCATCCCTTAAGGTGATTTCTTGCTGTTTTATCTGGTTTCGACCATAAGGTTAATTCTGTGGATTCAATGCGCTAAGGATAAAGTCCACCATCTGCTCGCGATAAACGTCTCCGTGACGATCGGAAAAGGCATCAAGATGTTCGCCATCGGGGATCAAAATCAGGCGTTTTGGCTCTTTCGCCAGGGCAAATAATTTCTCGCTATGCTGCCATGGAATAACATGATCAGCTTTGCCGTGAATCAGTAAAAGCGGGATCGGGCTGACGCTGGCGATGTAATTTTCGCCGCTGTAACTCTCATCAAGTAAGTAGCCACTGCCGGGTATCATCTGGTTAGCGATGGTCGAATAAGAGGCAAATGTGGAGTCGAGGATCACCGCACGTATGCCCTCGCGATCTCCTAACCCAATAACGTTAAGAATATTCGCCCCGCCAATACTCTGCCCGAACAGCACCAGCCGCTTGGGGTTTACATCGCTACGATGGCGCACCACGTTGATGGCACTTTGCGTATCGTCCAGTAATCCGGCTTGTGATGGAGTGCCTTTAGATTTACCAAACCCGCGATAATCAAACATAAAAACATTGAAATTATGTTCTGGTAACCAACTGACCAGCGGCCAGTGGGCGGACATATTCCCGGCATTGCCATGAGCATGAATTACGGTAGCAATAGCGTTTTCGGCGGGACCAGTGGAAGAGGGGATAAACCAGCCTTGTAGCCGTGTGCCATCTTTAGCAGTAAATTCAACAGATTCAGCAGACCATGGATCAGGACCGTAAATTTTGTCGTCGGGATAATAAAAGAAGTTGATGGCGATGCGCGGCACTAAATAAACGCAGAAAGCAGAAATAAAAAGAATAAACAGAATCTTGAGAACGCGTTTGTTCGCTGGCAGAACCATGACCTTTCCTTACGACTTGCTTTGTAATCCATTAATCGGGAAAGGATGGTGGGAGAGTGGCGCAGGAAAGTAAAGCGGTGCGAAAGTATTTCGGAATAGCGCCTGAAAGGCAAGGGCGGGTGAGGAACGTCACCCGCCAGAGAAATTAACGCTTCAGTGCGTCGCTTAACTCGTCACGCATGTTCGCCAGCATGGCTTTAACAACGCGCGGGTTACCGGCAACGATGTTACCGGTCAGCATGTAGTTATGGCCACCGATGAAGTCGCTGACGATACCGCCCGCTTCACGAACCAGCAACTCGCCTGCCGCGAAGTCCCACGGACGCAGACCGATTTCAAAGAAGCCGTCAACACGACCCGCAGCGACGTAAGCCAGATCCAGCGCCGCGGAACCGGTACGACGGAAGTCTGCACATTCGTTGAACAGTTTGCCAACGATGTTGATGTAGGTGGTGGCGTACTGTTTTGCTTTGAACGGGAAGCCGGTCGCCAGAATAGTACCGTCGAGATCGCGAGCGGTGCTGCCGCGCAGACGGTAGCCGTTCAGCTGTGCGCCCTGACCGCGAGTCGCGGTGAACAGTTCGTTACGCATAGGATCGTAAACCACAGCAACTTCGGTGCGGCCTTTGATACGAACAGCGATAGATACCGCGAAGTGCGGCAGACGTTTGATAAAGTTGGTAGTGCCATCCAGTGGATCGATAACCCATTGAACATCCTGATCAGTACCTTCAAGTTCACCACTTTCTTCGGTGATGATGGTGTGCTGTGGGTAAGATTTACGAATCGTGTCGATAATCACCGCTTCGGCAGCTTTATCTACGTTGGTCACGAAATCGTTACTGCCTTTCTGGCTCGCCTCTACAGCGTCCGGGGTTTCATAGTTTTTGGCAATTAAATTACCCGCCTTGCGCGCTGCGCGCACGGCGATGTTCAGCATCGGATGCATCGGTTTCTCTCACTGGATGTTAAAGAACGGGAAAACGGCGCAGAGTATAGCAGCGAGATCGGCATCTGTCTTCGTTTTATGTTAAGATGCGCGAATAATCTTTAGACGAAGAAAGACAATGCTGCAAAATATTCGAATTGTGCTGGTGGAGACGTCACACACCGGCAATATGGGTTCTGTTGCCCGTGCCATGAAAACAATGGGATTAACTAATCTGTGGCTGGTTAATCCACTGGTGAAACCCGACTCCCAGGCGATTGCCCTGGCGGCAGGCGCCAGCGATGTGATTGGTAATGCTCACATCGTCGATACGCTAGACGAAGCGTTAGCCGGTTGTAGCCTGGTGGTTGGCACCAGTGCACGTTC
Organism: Escherichia sp. E2748; assembly: GCF_005781125.1. Lineage (NCBI taxonomy): Bacteria > Pseudomonadati > Pseudomonadota > Gammaproteobacteria > Enterobacterales > Enterobacteriaceae > Escherichia > Escherichia sp. E2748. Next base: position 27,198 of record NZ_VATP01000029.1, on the reverse strand, counting down.
GCGCACGTTGCCGTGGCCGATGCTCGACCCGCGCGAATGCGGTCTGAAAAGCGTCGCTGAAGCGGCAAATACCCCGGTGGCGCTGGTTTTTGGTCGCGAACGTGTCGGCCTGACCAATGAAGAGTTGCAGAAGTGCCATTATCATGTCGCGATTGCCGCTAACCCGGAATACAGCTCGCTGAACCTGGCGATGGCGGTTCAGGTTATTGCCTATGAAGTGCGTATGGCCTGGCTGGCAACTCAGGAAAACGGCGAGCAGGTTGAGCATGAAGAGACGCCGTATCCGTTGGTCGATGATCTGGAGCGTTTTTATGGTCATCTCGAACAAACGTTGCTGGCAACCGGTTTTATCCGTGAAAACCATCCGGGGCAGGTGATGAATAAACTGCGTCGTCTGTTTACCCGTGCGCGCCCGGAAAGCCAGGAATTGAATATCCTGCGCGGGATTCTGGCTTCTATTGAACAGCAGAATAAAGGTAATAAGGCCGAATAACAGTGATTGCCTGATGCGACGCTTAACGCGTCTTATCAGGCCTGGAAGTGCACGCAATCCCAGGTCGGATAAGGCGTTCACGCCGCATCCGACAACAGGTACAAACGCCACGATAAAAAATGGCACTGAAGGTTAAATACCTGACTAAATCAGTCAAGTAAATAGTTGACCAAATTACTCGGGAATGTCAGACTTGACCCTGCTATGCAATACCCCCACTTTTACAATAAAAACCCCGGGCAGGGGCGAGTTTGAGGTGAAGTAAGACATGAGACTGACATCTAAAGGGCGCTATGCCGTGACCGCAATGCTTGACGTTGCGCTCAACTCCGAAGCAGGCCCGGTACCGTTGGCTGATATTTCCGAACGACAGGGAATTTCCCTTTCTTATCTGGAACAACTTTTTTCCCGTCTGCGTAAAAATGGTCTGGTTTCCAGCGTACGCGGACCAGGCGGTGGTTATCTGTTAGGCAAAGATGCCAGCAGCATCGCCGTTGGCGAAGTGATTAGCGCCGTTGACGAATCTGTAGATGCCACCCGTTGTCAGGGTAAAGGCGGCTGCCAGGGCGGGGATAAATGCCTGACCCACGCGCTGTGGCGTGATTTGAGCGACCGTCTCACCGGTTTTCTCAACAACATTACTTTAGGCGAACTGGTTAATAATCAGGAAGTGTTGGATGTGTCTGGTCGTCAGCATACTCACGATGCGCCACGCAGCAATCGTAACGATGCAATTGATGTTAAGTTGCGCGCATAAAAGATAAAAAGTATTCAGAATCAGGCCGGGGCGTATCGCGCTCCGTAAACACGGTCGTACATCCAGCCGGTAGCCTGATTCCTTGCATTGAGTGATGTACGGAGTTTATAGAGCAATGAAATTACCGATTTATCTCGACTACTCCGCAACCACGCCGGTGGACCCGCGTGTTGCCGAGAAAATGATGCAGTTTATGACGATGGACGGAACCTTTGGTAACCCGGCCTCCCGTTCTCACCGTTTCGGCTGGCAGGCTGAAGAAGCGGTAGATATCGCCCGTAATCAGATTGCCGATCTGGTCGGCGCTGACCCGCGTGAAATCGTCTTTACCTCTGGTGCAACCGAATCTGACAACCTGGCGATCAAAGGTGCGGCCAACTTTTATCAGAAAAAAGGCAAGCACATCATCACCAGCAAAACCGAACACAAAGCGGTACTGGATACCTGCCGTCAGCTGGAGCGCGAAGGTTTCGAAGTCACCTATCTGGCACCGCAGCGTAACGGCATTATCGACCTGAAAGAACTCGAAGCGGCGATGCGTGACGACACCATCCTCGTCTCTATCATGCACGTGAATAACGAAATCGGCGTGGTGCAGGATATCGCGGCTATCGGCGAAATGTGCCGTGCTCGTGGCATTATCTATCACGTTGATGCAACCCAGAGCGTGGGAAAACTGCCTATCGATCTGAGCCAGTTGAAAGTTGACCTGATGTCTTTCTCCGGCCACAAAATCTACGGTCCGAAAGGTATCGGTGCGCTGTATGTGCGTCGTAAACCGCGCGTACGCATCGAAGCGCAAATGCACGGTGGCGGTCACGAACGCGGTATGCGTTCCGGCACTCTGCCTGTTCACCAGATCGTCGGTATGGGCGAAGCCTATCGCATTGCAAAAGAAGAGATGGCGACCGAGATGGAACGTCTGCGCGGCCTGCGTAACCGTCTGTGGAACGGCATCAAAGATATCGAAGAAGTTTACCTGAACGGTGACCTGGAACACGGTGCGCCGAACATTCTCAACGTCAGCTTCAACTACGTTGAAGGTGAGTCGCTGATTATGGCGCTGAAAGACCTCGCTGTTTCTTCAGGTTCCGCCTGTACGTCAGCAAGCCTCGAACCGTCCTACGTGCTGCGCGCGCTGGGGCTGAACGACGAGCTGGCACATAGCTCTATCCGTTTCTCTTTAGGTCGTTTTACTACTGAAGAAGAGATCGACTACACCATCGAGTTAGTTCGTAAATCTATCGGTCGTCTGCGTGACCTTTCTCCGCTGTGGGAAATGTACAAGCAGGGCGTGGATCTGAACAGCATCGAATGGGCTCATCATTAATCGGTATCGGAATCAGGAGAATTTATAATGGCTTACAGCGAAAAAGTTATCGACCATTACGAGAATCCGCGTAACGTGGGTTCCTTTGACAACAACGACGAGAACGTCGGCAGCGGCATGGTGGGTGCACCGGCCTGTGGCGACGTGATGAAGTTGCAGATTAAAGTCAACGATGAAGGTATCATTGAAGACGCGCGTTTTAAAACTTACGGCTGCGGTTCCGCTATCGCTTCCAGCTCCCTGGTCACCGAATGGGTGAAAGGGAAGTCTCTCGACGAAGCACAGGCGATCAAAAACACCGATATTGCTGAAGAACTTGAACTGCCGCCGGTGAAAATTCACTGTTCTATTCTGGCAGAAGACGCGATCAAAGCCGCCATTGCGGACTATAAAAGCAAACGTGAAGCAAAATAAGAGTTGAGGTTTGGTTATGTCGATTACACTGAGCGACAGTGCAGCAGCGCGAGTAAATACCTTTCTGACTAACCGCGGCAAAGGGTTTGGCCTGCGTCTGGGCGTGAGAACCTCCGGGTGTTCAGGTATGGCTTATGTACTGGAATTTGTTGACGAACCGACGCCGGAAGACATCGTGTTTGAAGACAAAGGCGTAAAAGTCGTGGTCGATGGCAAAAGCCTGCAATTTCTGGACGGTACGCAGCTGGACTTCGTAAAAGAAGGTCTGAACGAAGGGTTTAAATTCACCAACCCGAACGTTAAAGATGAGTGTGGTTGCGGCGAAAGCTTCCACGTCTGATGCGCATACCGATAACCCCACCGTGGTCGCCTGCGCGTGGGGTTTGTTTTACCTGATTCGCCGTTATCGCGGCGGATCGCAGCCCTGAGAATGTTATGGATTACTTCACCCTCTTTGGCTTGCCTGCCCGTTATCAACTCGATACTCAGGCACTGAGCCTGCGTTTTCAGGATCTACAACGTCAGTATCATCCTGATAAATTCGCCAGCGGAAGCCAGGCGGAACAACTCGCCGCCGTACAGCAATCTGCAACCATTAACCAGGCATGGCTTACGCTGCGTCATCCGTTAATGCGTGCGGAATATTTGCTTTCTTTGCACGGTTTTGATCTCGCCAGCGAGCAGCATACTGTGCGTGACACCGCGTTCCTGATGGAACAGCTGGAGCTGCGCGAAGAACTGGACGAGATCGAACAGGCAAAAGATGAAGCGCGGCTGGAAAGCTTTATCAAACGTGTGAAAAAGATGTTTGATACCCGCCATCAGTTGATGGTTGAACAGTTAGACAACGAGACGTGGGACGCGGCGGCGGATACCGTGCGTAAGCTGCGTTTTCTCGATAAACTGCGAAGCAGTGCCGAACAACTCGAAGAAAAACTGCTCGATTTTTAATTTCTGGAAGCTAAACATGGCCTTATTACAAATTAGTGAACCTGGTTTGAGTGCTGCGCCGCATCAGCGTCGTCTGGCGGCCGGTATTGACCTGGGCACAACCAACTCGCTGGTGGCAACAGTGCGCAGCGGTCAGGCCGAAACGTTAGCCGACCATGAAGGCCGTCACCTGCTGCCGTCTGTTGTTCACTATCAACAGCAAGGGCATTCGGTGGGTTATGACGCGCGTACTAACGCAGCGCTCGACACCGCCAACACCATTAGTTCTGTTAAACGCCTGATGGGGCGATCGCTGGCTGATATCCAGCAACGCTATCCGCATCTGCCTTATCAATTCCAGGCCAGCGAAAACGGCTTGCCGATGATTGAAACGGCGGCGGGGCTGCTGAACCCGGTGCGCGTTTCTGCGGACATCCTCAAAGCACTGGCAGCGCGGGCGACTGAAGCCCTGGCGGGCGAGCTGGATGGTGTAGTTATCACCGTTCCGGCGTACTTTGACGATGCCCAGCGTCAGGGCACCAAAGACGCGGCGCGTCTGGCGGGCCTTCACGTCTTGCGCTTACTTAACGAACCGACCGCCGCGGCTATCGCCTACGGGCTGGATTCCGGTCAGGAAGGCGTGATCGCCGTTTATGACCTCGGCGGCGGGACGTTTGATATTTCCATTCTGCGCTTAAGTCGTGGCGTGTTCGAAGTGCTGGCGACCGGCGGTGATTCCGCGCTCGGCGGCGATGATTTCGACCATCTGCTGGCGGATTACATTCGCGAGCAGGCGGGCATTCCTGACCGTAGTGATAATCGCGTTCAGCGTGAACTGCTGGATGCCGCCATTGCGGCCAAAATCGCGCTGAGCGATGCGGACTCTGTGACCGTGAATGTTGCGGGCTGGCAGGGCGAAATCAGCCGTGAACAATTCAATGAACTGATCGCGCCACTGGTAAAACGAACCTTACTGGCTTGTCGTCGCGCGCTGAAAGACGCGGGTGTAGAAGCTGATGAAGTGCTGGAAGTGGTGATGGTGGGCGGTTCTACTCGCGTGCCGCTGGTGCGTGAACGGGTAGGCGAATTTTTCGGTCGTCCACCGCTGACTTCCATCGACCCGGATAAAGTCGTCGCTATTGGCGCGGCGATTCAGGCGGATATTCTGGTGGGTAACAAGCCAGACAGCGAAATGCTGTTGCTTGATGTGATCCCACTGTCGCTGGGCCTCGAAACGATGGGCGGCCTAGTGGAGAAAGTGATTCCGCGTAATACCACTATTCCGGTGGCCCGCGCTCAGGATTTCACCACCTTTAAAGATGGTCAGACGGCGATGTCTATCCATGTAATGCAGGGTGAGCGCGAACTGGTGCAGGACTGCCGCTCACTGGCGCGTTTTGCGCTGCGTGGTATTCCGGCGCTACCGGCTGGCGGTGCGCATATTCGCGTGACGTTCCAGGTCGATGCCGACGGTCTTTTGAGCGTGACGGCGATGGAGAAATCCACCGGCGTTGAGGCGTCTATTCAGGTCAAACCGTCTTACGGTCTGACCGATAGCGAAATCGCTTCGATGATCAAAGACTCAATGAGCTATGCCGAGCAGGACGTAAAAGCCCGAATGCTGGCAGAACAAAAAGTAGAAGCGGCGCGTGTGCTGGAAAGTCTGCACGGCGCGCTGGCTGCTGATGCCGCGCTGTTAAGCGCCGCAGAGCGTCAGGTCATTGATGCTGCCGCCGCTCACCTGAGTGAAGTGGCGCAGGGCGATGACGTTGACGCCATCGAACAAGCGATTAAAAACGTAGACAAACAAACCCAGGATTTCGCCGCTCGCCGCATGGACCAGTCGGTTCGTCGTGCGCTGAAAGGCCATTCCGTGGACGAGGTTTAATATGCCAAAGATTGTTATTTTGCCTCATCAGGATCTCTGCCCTGATGGTGCTGTTCTGGAAGCGAATAGCGGTGAAACCATTCTCGACGTTGCGCTGCGTAACGGTATCGAGATTGAACACGCCTGTGAAAAATCCTGTGCTTGCACCACCTGCCACTGTATTGTTCGTGAAGGTTTTGACTCGCTGCCGGAAAGCTCAGAGCAGGAAGACGACATGCTGGACAAAGCCTGGGGGCTGGAGCCGGAAAGCCGTTTAAGCTGCCAGGCGCGCGTTACCGACGAAGATTTAGTGGTCGAAATTCCGCGTTACACTATCAACCATGCGCGTGAGCATTAACAGAGGTTAGTATGGGACTTAAGTGGACCGATAGCCGCGAAATTGGCGAAGCACTGTACGATGCGTATCCCGATCTTGATCCGAAAACGGTTCGATTCACCGATATGCATCAGTGGATTTGCGATCTGGAAGATTTCGACGATGATCCGCAGGCATCCAACGAGAAAATCCTCGAAGCGATTTTGTTAGTCTGGCTGGACGAAGCCGAATAATTTCCGCGTCATGCTTCACGCCGCAGATGCGTTGGCTGCGCTCGTTCACCCCAGTCACATAGTTATCTATGCTCCTGGGGCTTCACTCACTTGCCGCCTTCCTGCAACGCGAATCATTTAGCGGAAAAATCCTGGGGCTGCCAACTGGCGGCCCTTTTACAAAGAAGGATAACTAAAATGACAGAAGCGATGAAGATTACCCTCTCTACCCAACCTGCCGACGCGCGCTGGGGAGAAAAAGCGACTTACAGCATTAATAATGATGGCATTACCCTGCATTTGAATGGGGCTGACGATCTGGGGCTGATCCAGCGTGCGGCGCGCAAGATTGACGGTCTGGGCATCAAGCATGTTCAGTTAAGCGGTGAAGGTTGGGATGCGGATCGCTGCTGGGCATTCTGGCAAGGTTACAAAGCCCCGAAAGGGACGCGTAAAGTGGAGTGGCCGGATCTGGATGATGCCCAGCGTCAGGAACTGGATAATCGCCTGATGATCATCGACTGGGTGCGTGACACCATCAATGCACCTGCTGAAGAATTAGGGCCATCGCAACTGGCACAGCGTGCTGTTGATCTGATCAGCAACGTCGCAGGCGATCTTGTGAAGTACCGGATCACCAAAGGCGAAGATCTGCGCGATCAAGGTTATATGGGGCTGCACACTGTCGGACGCGGTTCAGAACGTTCTCCGGTATTGCTGGCGCTGGATTACAACCCAACTGGCGATAAAGAAGCGCCAGTGTACGCGTGCCTGGTAGGTAAAGGTATCACTTTTGATTCCGGCGGCTACAGCCTCAAACAGACTGCGTTTATGGACTCGATGAAGTCGGACATGGGCGGCGCGGCAACGGTTACCGGGGCGCTGGCATTTGCCATTACGCGCGGACTGAACAAGCGCGTGAAGCTGTTCCTCTGCTGTGCGGATAACCTGATCAGCGGCAACGCGTTCAAACTGGGCGATATCATCACCTATCGCAACGGTAAAAAAGTCGAAGTGATGAACACTGATGCCGAAGGGCGTCTGGTGCTGGCCGATGGTCTGATTGATGCCAGTGCGCAGAAACCGGAACTAATCATTGATGCGGCGACCCTCACCGGGGCGGCGAAAACCGCGCTGGGTAATGATTATCACGCGCTGTTCAGTTTTGACGATGCGCTTGCCGGTCGCTTGCTGGCGAGTGCCGCGCAGGAGAACGAACCTTTCTGGCGTCTGCCGCTGGCGGAGTTCCATCGCAGCCAGCTGCCGTCTAACTTTGCCGAACTGAACAACACGGGCAGTGCTGCTTATCCGGCAGGTGCAAGTACGGCGGCGGGCTTCCTGTCGCACTTTGTTGAGAACTATCAGCAAGGCTGGCTGCATATTGACTGTTCGGCGACTTACCGTAAAGCGCCGGTTGAACAGTGGTCTGCGGGGGCGACCGGGCTGGGTGTGCGCACGATTGCCAATCTGTTAACGGCGTAAACGTCTTATTTGGCCTACAAAATTGCGAAAATTCAATAGATTGCGACTCCCTTGTGGGCCTGATAAGCGTAGCGCATCAGGCACTTCCGCCCCGAACGTTGAATGAATTGTGGTTCTTATGTCCGAAACAAAAAACGAACTTGAAGACCTGCTGGAAAAAGCAGCAATCGAACCGGCGCACCGCCCGGCCTTTTTCCGTACTCTACTGGAATCCACCGTCTGGGTGCCCGGTACGGCGGCACAGGGCGAGGCTGTAGTTGAAGATAGCGCGCTCGATTTACAGCACTGGGAAAAAGATGACGGCACCAGCGTCATTCCTTTTTTCACCTCGTTAGAAGCACTTCAACAGGCGGTTGAAGACGAACAGGCATTTGTCGTAATGCCCGTTCGCACATTGTTTGAGATGACCCTTGGCGAAACGCTCTTCCTTAACGCCAAACTGCCAACCGGTAAAGAATTTATGCCGCGTGAAATCAGTTTGTTGATTGGTGAAGAAGGGAATCCGCTGAGCAGTCAGGAAGTACTGGAAGGCGGTGAATCGCTGATATTATCGGAAGTCGCAGAGCCGCCAGCACAAATGATTGATTCACTCACCACCTTATTTAAAACCATTAAGCCAGTGAAGCGTGCTTTTATTTGTTCAATTAAAGAGAACGAAGAGGCACAGCCTAATTTACTTATTGGCATTGAAGCCGATGGTGATATCGAAGAAATTATTCAGGCAGCGGGAAGTGTAGCGACCGATACATTACCTGGCGATGAACCAATCGATCTTTGTCAGGTAAAAAAAGGGGAAAAAGGAATTAGCCACTTTATTACCGAACATATTGCGCCATTCTATGAACGTCGCTGGGGTGGTTTTTTGCGTGACTTTAAACAGAATCGGATAATCTAAAATATGCCGCCCCAAAGGGCGGCATTCGGGCTTACCTGCTGTTCTGAAGGTTGTTAACCACCAGTAAATTGTTACCGGAGAGATTCCGGTTATTATTTACTTCGGAAAACAGCGCACCAGAAACAATAAGTACGATACAAAAGCACCGTATCTTCATTGTGCGGTCCATGCGAAGACCGCATCACGACAGCACCACTGGCGATATTGCCGCGATAGCAAGCGCTGTGAAACACCTGCATTTACGGCCATGGAACATCCTTTCCTTAAGCCAGCGCCCGTTTGCGAGACGGCGGAAAGGGCCGTAGTGGATAATACACTAGCTGAACAAATATTACTCTCTTTGGCTTGACAAAAAGAGAGTTACTGGCGAGTATTGCTCTGCTGTGAAGCACCTGCGTTGTTCATGCAACACAAGTCAACCTGCTGGAAAGGCCGCGAACCAGACCAGCAATAAAAAACCGCCGAATTCGGCGGTTTTTTATTGCCTGTAAAAAGCTTATTTCACTGGCTCAACCGGTAAATCTGCCCGTGCGCCCCATTCACTCCACGCCCCGTCGTACAGTTTCACGTTTGGCACATCCAGCGTTGCGAGTGCCAACAAAACCACGGCTGCCGTTACACCAGAGCCGCAGCTGACGATAATCGGTTTGTCATAGCTGATGCCGCGACCAAAAAATATCGCATCCAGTTCATCGGTCGTTTTCAGTTCGCCTTCGCGCACCAGTTCTGTCCATGGGACATTCACCGCGCCGGGAATATGTCCGCGACGTAAACCTGCGCGAGGTTCATCAACTTCCGCGTTAAAACGCGCAGCCGGGCGGGCATCGATAATTTGTGCCGTTTTTTCATGACTTGCCAATAACACATCGGTCACTTTCACCACGGCTTCCGGGGTAAACGCGACGTTAAACTCACCTTCCGGTAGTTCCACTGCGCCTTCTTCTAACAGCAGATCATCACGTTGCCAGCCCGCTAAGCCACCGCCAAGGATTGACACTTTCTCCACACCAAAAGCGCGCAGCATCCACCACGCGCGCGGCGCAGAAAATAGGCTTCCTTCATCATAGACAATCAGATGCTTGTCCTGATTAACGCCCAGTTCACGCATCGCGACGGCGAACGTTTCCGGGCGAGGCAGCATGTGCGGAAGGGGGGATGTATGATCAGAAAGAGCTTCGATATCGAAAAATACTGCACCGGGGATATGACCGTTCAGATACTCCTGGGCAACGTTACGCTCTTCCTGCCCGGGCGGTGCCATACGAGCATCAATAATCTGAATTTCCGGGTCATCAATATGTTCGGCGAGCCAGTCGGCTCCTACAAACCATGTCGTGGACATAGGCATCTCCATTTTTGCCGGGGTTAAGTTAAATTGTCGGATGTTTGCCGAAAAGCGACAAGCAAAAGAGGCTGATTTGGCTGCCTGAGCCACATTTCTCACTAAAATTCGGATTTTGTAGATGTGATAGTGAATTACATAACATCATTTCTCACGCATAATAATCATTCGACGTTGCTAACGGGCCATTGTGGCAGGGATGAGAGATGAAAAAGTTACGCTTAGCCGCCTGTATGTTGATGCTGGCGCTGGCAGGGTGCGACAACAACGATAACGCGCCAACTGCAGTGAAAAAAGATACGTCTTCTGAAGTTGCTAAAGAGTCATCTTCGACAAATGCGACTTCTGCGAAACTCTCCTCGCCGGCGCGACAAAAACTGGCACAACAGAGTGCGGGTAAGTCACTGACATTGCTGGATCTCTCTGAGGTACAGCTCGATGGCGCAGCCACGCTGGTACTGACTTTCTCTGTCCCCCTCGACCCGGATCAGGACTTCTCGCGTGTTATTCATGTCGTCGATAAAAAGAGCGGAAAAGTGGATGGCGCCTGGGAGTTGTCAGATAATCTCAAAGAACTGCGTTTACGCCACCTCGAACCGAAACGTGATTTGATCGTCACTATTGGCAAGGAAGTTAAGGCACTCAATAACACCACCTTCAGTAAAGATTACGAAAAAACCATCACCACCCGCGATATCCAACCCAGCGTCGGCTTTGCCAGCCGTGGTTCGCTGCTACCCGGAAAAGTCGTGGAAGGACTGCCGGTAATGGCGCTCAACGTTAACAATGTCGATGTTAACTTCTTCCGTGTTAAGCCGGAATCGCTGCCAGCTTTCATTAGCCAGTGGGAATATCGTAACTCACTGGCGAACTGGCAATCGGACAAACTGTTGGAGATGGCGGACCTGGTCTATACCGGGCGGTTTGATCTCAATCCTGCGCGTAACACCCGCGAAAAATTATTGCTGCCGCTGGGCGATATCAAGCCGCTTCAGCAGGCGGGCGTGTATCTGGCTGTAATGAATCAGGCCGGACATTACGATTACAGTAATCCAGCCACGCTATTTACGTTAAGTGATATCGGCGTATCGGCCCACCGTTATCACAATCGTCTGGATATCTTTACTCAAAGCCTGGAAAACGGCGCGGCCCAGCAAGGAATTGAAGTCTCGCTATTAAATGAAAAAGGGCAGACCCTGACTCAGGCGACCAGTGATTCACAGGGCCATGTACAGCTGGAAAATGATAAAAACGCGGCGCTACTGCTGGCGCGTAAAGACGGTCAGACAACGCTGCTCGATTTAAAACTACCGGCACTGGACTTAGCGGAATTTAACATTGCTGGCGCGCCAGGCTACAGCAAACAGTTCTTTATGTTTGGTCCGCGCGATCTTTATCGCCCTGGCGAAACGGTAATCCTCAACGGCTTACTGCGTGATGCAGACGGTAAAGCTCTGCCGGATCAACCCATCAAACTGGACGTGATTAAACCTGACGGGCAGGTACTGCGTAGTGTTGTTAGCCAGCCGGAAAATGGCCTCTACCACTTTACCTGGCCGCTGGATAGCACTGCGGCAACTGGAATGTGGCATATCCGAGCCAACACTGGGGATAACCAGTATCGGATGTGGGATTTCCACGTCGAAGATTTTATGCCGGAGCGCATGGCGTTGAATCTGACCGGCGAGAAAACGCCATTAACGCCAAAAGATGAAGTGAAATTCTCCGTGGTGGGGTACTACCTGTATGGTGCACCTGCTAATGGCAATACCTTGCAGGGACAGCTTTTCTTGCGGCCGCTGCGTGAAACCGTTTCTGCATTGCCTGGTTTCGAATTTGGCGATATTGCTGCCGAAAACCTTTCCCGCACGCTGGATGAAGTCCAGCTGACGTTGGATGATAAAGGACGCGGCGAAGTTTCCACTGAAAGCCAGTGGAAGGAAGTACATTCCCCATTACAGGTTATTTTCCAGGGGAGTTTGCTGGAATCGGGCGGTCGCCCGGTGACGCGCCGCGCTGAACAGGCTATCTGGCCTGCCGATGTGCTGCCAGGGATCCGTCCGCAGTTCTCTTCAAAATCAGTTTACGATTATCGTACTGACAGCATGGTAAAACAGCCCATTGTTGATGAAGACAGTAACGCTGTTTTTGATATCGTTTATAGCGATGCGCAGGGCGTGAAAAAAGCAGTGTCGGGCTTGCAGGTGCGACTGATTCGCGAACGTCGCGATTACTACTGGAACTGGTCGGAAGATGAAGGCTGGAAGTCACAGTTCGATCAAAAAGATCTGATCGAAAATGAGCAAACGCTGGATCTGAAAGCGGACGAAACCGGCAAGGTAAGTTTTCCGGTAGAGTGGGGCGCTTATCGTCTGGAAGTCAAAGCGCCGAATGAAGCGGTCAGTAGCGTGCGTTTTTGGGCCGGATATAGCTGGCAGGATAATAGCGACGGTAGCGGCGCAGTGCGTCCGGACCGTGTCACGCTGAAACTGGATAAAGCCAGTTATCGCCCGGGCGACACCATTAAGTTGCATATCGCCGCGCCAACGGCGGGTAAAGGTTATGCGATGGTCGAGTCCAGTGAAGGGCCGCTGTGGTGGCAAGAGATTGATGTTCCGGCTCAAGGGCTGGATCTGACGATTCCGGTCGATAAAACCTGGAATCGTCATGATCTTTATTTGAGTACTCTGGTGGTGCGTCCTGGCGATAAATCTCGCTCCGCGACGCCAAAACGCGCGGTTGGTGTGTTGCATTTGCCGCTTGGTGATGAAAACCGTCGCCTCGATCTGGCGCTGGAAACACCATCAAAAATGCGTCCCAATCAACCATTAACCGTTAAAATTAAAGCCAGCACTAAAAATGGCGAGAAGCCAAAACAGGTGAATGTGCTGGTGTCTGCCGTTGATAGTGGTGTGCTGAATATTACTGACTACGTCACGCCAGATCCGTGGCAGGCGTTCTTTGGTCAGAAACGCTATGGCGCAGACATTTACGATATTTACGGTCAGGTTATTGAAGGTCAGGGGCGTCTGGCTGCACTGCGCTTTGGTGGCGATGGTGATGAACTGAAACGCGGTGGCAAACCGCCAGTAAATCACGTCAATATTGTCGCGCAACAGGCGCTGCCAGTAACGCTCAACGAACAGGGCGAAGGCACGGTTACATTGCCGATTGGCGATTTTAACGGTGAATTGCGCGTCATGGCGCAAGCATGGACGGCAGATGATTTCGGCAGCAACGAAAGCAAAGTGGTTGTTGCGGCACCCGTGATAGCGGAACTGAACATGCCGCGCTTTATGGCTAGCGGCGACACCTCACGTCTGACGCTGGACATCACTAATCTTACCGATAAACCGCAAAAACTTAACGTTGCTCTGACCGCCAGTGGCTTGCTTGAACTGGTGAGTAATTCCCCCGCACCTGTTGAATTAGCGCCAGGTGTGCGAACCACGCTGTTTATCCCGGTGCGTGCTCTGACGGGGTTTGGCGATGGTGAAATTCAGGCCACCATTAGCGGGTTAGCGTTACCAGGTGAAACCGTTGCCGATCAGCATAAGCAGTGGAAAATCGGCGTCCGTCCGGCATTCCCGGCACAAACGGTCAATTACGGTACGGCATTACAGCCTGGTGAAACCTGGGCGCTCCCGGCTGATGGGTTGCAAAACTTCTCGCCTGTTACGCTGGAAGGGCAGCTGTTGTTGAGCGGCAAGCCACCGCTGAACATCGCACGTTATATCAAAGAGTTAAAAGCATATCCCTACGGCTGCCTGGAGCAAACCACCAGCGGCCTGTTTCCGTCACTTTATACCAATGCAGCCCAACTGCAGGCGTTGGGTATAAAAGGTGACAGCGATGATAAACGCCGTGCGGCAGTCGATATTGGCATTTCGCGTTTGCTGCAAATGCAACGTGATAACGGCGGCTTTGCCCTGTGGGATAAAAACGGTGACGAAGAGTACTGGCTGACCGCCTACGTGATGGATTTCCTGACCCGTGCTGGTGAACAGGGTTACAGCGTGCCGACAGAAGCCATTAATCGTGGAAACGAGCGTCTGCTGCGCTATTTACAAGATCCGGGCATGATGTCGATTCCGTACGCTGATAATCTTAAAGCCAGTAAGTTTGCCGTTCAGTCTTACGCAGCGCTGGTGCTGGCACGGCAACAAAAAGCGCCGCTGGGTGCGCTACGCGAAATCTGGGAGCGTCGTGCAGATGCGGCTTCTGGTTTACCGCTGCTGCAACTTGGCGTTGCGCTGAAAACCATGGGTGATGCGACGCGTGGTGAAGAAGCGATTGCGCTGGCGCTGAAAACGTCGCGTAACGATGCACGGAAATGGCTGGGCGATTACGGTAGCCCACTGCGCGATAACGCGCTGATGCTCTCTTTACTTGAAGAGAACAAGCTACTGCCTGATGCACAGCAGGCATTGATTAACACCCTTTCACAGCAGGCATTTGGCGAACGTTGGCTCTCGACCCAGGAAAGTAACGCGCTGTTCCTGGCCGCCCGTACTCTTCAGGATTTACCGGGTAAATGGCAGGCGCAGACGTCTTTGTCTGCCGAGCCGTTGACAGGCGAGAAAGCGCAAAACAGCAATCTGGATAGCGATCAACTGGCAGCGTTGCAGGTGACCAACCGTGGCGACCAGCCGTTATGGCTGCGTGTGGATGCCAGCGGTTATCCGCAATCCGCACCACAACCTGCGAGCAATGTGCTGCAAATTGAGCGTCATATTCTTGGTACTGACGGTAAGAGTAAGTCTCTGGACTCGTTGCGTAGCGGCGATCTGGTGCTGGTCTGGTTGCAGGTAAAAGCCAGTGACAGCGTGCCGGATGCTTTGGTCGTTGATTTACTGCCAGCGGGCCTGGAACTGGAAAACCAGAACCTGGCTAACGGCAGCGCCAGCCTGGAGCAAAGTGGCAGCGAAGTGCAAAACCTACTCAATCAAATGCAACAAGCGAACATTAAGCATATTGAGTTTCGGGACGATCGCTTTGTAGCGGCGGTTGCTGTAGATGAATATCAGCCGGTAACGCTGGTGTATCTGGCGCGGGCGGTAACGCCGGGAACGTATCAGGTTCCGCAACCGATGGTGGAATCAATGTATGTTCCCCAATGGCGGGCGACTGGCGCTACTGAAGATTTGTTGATTATCAGACCGTAAATGCCTCGTCTGTTAACCAAACGTGGCTGCTGGATAACGCTGGCAGTCACGCCCTTTATTATCATTCTGGCAGCGTGGGGGGCAGATAAACTCTGGCCTCTGCCGCTACATGAAGTTAACCCCGCACGCGTCGTCGTGGCGCAGGATGGGACGCCGCTCTGGCGCTTTGCCGATGCTGATGGCATCTGGCGTTATCCGGTAACCATCGAAGATGTTTCTCCACGTTATCTCGAAGCACTGATCAATTACGAAGATCGCTGGTTCTGGAAGCATCCAGGCGTGAACCCATTCTCGGTGGCTCGTGCTGCCTGGCAGGATCTTACTTCTGGTCGGGTTATCTCCGGCGGCAGTACGCTCACTATGCAGGTAGCTCGCCTGCTTGATCCACATTCGAAAACCTTTGGCGGTAAAATTCGCCAACTCTGGCGCGCATTTCAACTGGAATGGCACCTGTCTAAACGTGAAATTCTGACCTTGTATCTTAACCGCGCCCCGTTTGGCGGTACGTTACAGGGGATCGGTGCGGCAAGCTGGGCTTATCTCGGAAAATCGCCTGCTAATTTGAGCTATTCCGAGGCAGCAATGTTGGCGGTGTTACCGCAAGCGCCCAGCCGACTGCGCCCGGATCGCTGGCCGGAACGTGCCGAGGCCGCTCGTAATAAAGTGCTCAAACGGATGGCTGCGCAAGGTGTGTGGTCCCGTGAGCAGGTAAAAGAATCTAGTGAAGAGCCCATCTGGCTGGCCCCCAGGCAAATGCCGCAATTGGCACCGCTGTTTTCGCGCATGATGCTCGGTAAAAGTAAAAGCGACAAAATCGTTACTACGCTGGATGCAGGTCTTCAACGACGTCTGGAAGAATTGGCGCAAAACTGGAAAGGACGATTGCCGGCGCGCAGCTCACTGGCGATGATCGTGGTTGATCATACCGATATGCGTGTTCGCGGTTGGGTAGGATCGGTCGATCTCAACGATGATTCACGCTTTGGTCATGTTGATATGGTTAATGCGATCCGATCGCCAGGATCGGTGCTCAAACCATTTGTTTATGGTCTGGCGCTGGATGAAGGTTTGATCCACCCGGCATCGCTGTTGCAAGACGTCCCCCGACGCACCGGTGATTATCGACCTGGTAACTTTGACAGCGGTTTTCATGGCCCGATCAGCATGAGCGAGGCGCTGGTGCGCTCGCTGAACTTACCTGCTGTGCAGGTGCTGGAAGCCTATGGCCCGAAACGGTTTGCGGCAAAATTACGCAATGTTGGATTGCCGTTGTATCTGCCCAACGGTGCTGCGCCCAATCTTTCGCTCATTCTTGGCGGCGCTGGTGCAAAACTGGAAGATATGGCTGCAGCGTATACTGCGTTTGCTCGCCACGGTAAGGCGGGTAAGTTGCGCTTACAGCCGGGCGACCCATTACTTGAGCGACCGTTAATGTCGCTGGGGGCCGCGTGGATTATCCGCCGTATTATGGCAGATGAAGCGCAGCCGCTTCCGGATAGCGCCTTGCCACGCGTCGTACCACTGGCGTGGAAAACAGGAACCAGTTATGGCTACCGCGATGCATGGGCAATAGGGATAAACGCTCGCTATGTGGTCGGTATCTGGACCGGCAGGCCGGACGGCACGCCCGTTGTCGGTCAGTTTGGTTTTGCCAGCGCCGTACCGCTGTTGAATCAGGTCAATAATATCTTACTGTCGCACAGTGCGAATCTGCCGGAAGACCCGCGTCCTGACTCTGTAAGCCGTGGCGTTATCTGCTGGCCGGGCGGACAGTCTTTGCCGGAAGGTGACGGTAACTGTCGCCGCCGCCTGGCAACCTGGCTGCTGGACGGGAGCCAGCCGCCAACTCTATTACTACCGGAGCAGGAAGGCATTAATGGCATTCGTTTCCCCATCTGGCTGGATGAAAACGGCAAACGTGTTGCCGCTGATTGCCCTCAGGCGCGACAAGAAATGATAAATGTCTGGCCGCTACCGCTGGAACCCTGGCTGCCTGCATCGGAGCGCCGCGCCGCACGCCTGCCATCGGCATCAACAAGTTGCCCGCCGTACGGTCACGATGCCCAGCTCCCGCTGCAGCTGACAGGCGTTCGCGATGGCGCGATTATTAAACGTTTACCTGGCACTGCTGATGCTTCTTTGCCTGTGCAAACCACGGGTGGCACAGGTGAACGATGGTGGTTTCTTAATGGTGCGCCGTTAACTGAACGTGGGCGTAACATTACGTTGCGTTTGAGTGAAAAAGGTGATTATCAGTTACTGGTGATGGATGAAATGGGACAGGTCGCGACGGTGAGATTTGCCATGCAGTAGTCTGTTTTGTCAGATTTTGTTGCTTAAACTCGGTTTATTTTAAAAAAATGTTACCTTCATCAATAGTCAACGGCCCTGTAGCTCATTATAATCCGCGCCATCTCGTACGCTGGTACAGACAACAACAGAATAATTTACAGAGGTAAAAATGGCTATTGAACGTACTTTTTCCATCATCAAACCGAACGCGGTAGCAAAAAACGTTATTGGTAATATCTTTGCGCGCTTTGAAGCTGCTGGATTCAAAATTGTCGGCACCAAAATGCTGCACCTGACCGTTGAACAGGCTCGTGGCTTTTATGCTGAACACGATGGAAAACCGTTCTTTGATGGTCTGGTTGAATTCATGACCTCTGGCCCGATCGTGGTTTCCGTACTGGAAGGTGAAAACGCCGTTCAGCGTCACCGCGATCTGCTGGGCGCGACCAACCCGGCCAACGCACTGGCCGGTACTCTGCGTGCTGATTATGCTGATAGCCTGACCGAAAACGGTACCCACGGTTCTGATTCCGTAGAATCTGCCGCTCGCGAAATCGCCTTCTTCTTCGGTGAAGGCGAAGTGTGTCCGCGCACACGTTAATATTTTCGTAAATGCCGCGTGCAAACGTGGCATCCATGCGCCAGAATTTGTACAATGCAGCGCCCCCGGACGAGCAGTCGCTCACCGGGGCGTTTCTTTTTTCAACCCTCCAGGGGCCATAACGTGTAATAACGAGGCCGGAATAGCATATGTCTGAACAATTAGTCACACCTGAAAACGTCACCACGAAAGATGGAAAAATCAACCTGCTGGATCTCAACCGTCAGCAGATGCGGGAGTTTTTTAAAGATTTGGGTGAAAAACCCTTCCGCGCCGATCAGGTGATGAAGTGGATGTATCACTATTGCTGCGACAACTTTGATGAGATGACCGACATCAACAAAGTGTTGCGTGGCAAGCTGAAAGAGGTGGCGGAGATCCGCGCACCGGAAGTGGTTGAAGAACAGCGTTCATCTGACGGCACCATTAAATGGGCAATTGCCGTGGGCGATCAGCGCGTTGAAACGGTGTACATTCCGGAAGACGACCGCGCCACACTTTGCGTCTCCTCGCAGGTCGGCTGTGCGCTGGAGTGTAAATTTTGTTCCACTGCCCAGCAAGGTTTCAACCGTAACCTGCGGGTGTCGGAAATTATCGGCCAGGTGTGGCGTGCGGCGAAAATCGTCGGCGCAGCAAAAGTCACCGGTCAGCGCCCGATCACTAACGTAGTGATGATGGGCATGGGCGAACCGCTGCTCAACCTGAACAATGTCGTTCCGGCGATGGAAATCATGCTCGACGATTTTGGCTTTGGCTTGTCTAAACGTCGCGTGACGCTCTCTACATCGGGTGTTGTTCCGGCACTGGATAAACTGGGCGATATGATTGACGTTGCGCTGGCAATCTCTCTGCACGCGCCGAACGACGAAATTCGTGACGAAATTGTACCGATCAACAAAAAGTACAATATCGAAACTTTCCTCGCTGCTGTACGCCGCTATCTGGAAAAGTCCAATGCCAACCAGGGCCGCGTCACCATTGAATACGTGATGCTTGACCATGTTAACGACGGTACAGAGCACGCGCATCAACTGGCGGAGCTGCTGAAAGATACGCCGTGTAAGATCAACCTGATTCCGTGGAACCCGTTCCCGGGCGCGCCGTATGGCCGCAGTTCGAACAGTCGTATCGATCGCTTCTCAAAAGTGTTGATGAGCTATGGGTTCACAACCATCGTGCGTAAAACGCGTGGGGATGATATCGACGCTGCCTGCGGGCAATTAGCGGGCGAGGTTATCGACCGCACTAAACGTACCCTGCGCAAACGGATGCAGGGTGAAGCCATCGACGTGAAAACGGTTTGATGTCTCTTGCGCCACGGTTACTTTTTGTACCGTGGCGTAATCTTTTATGAATATAGCATTAAGTTGCAATTGTCTGATCAATATTAACGGTGCGTTTTTGCTGACTTTAAGGCAGTATGTAACGATGCAACAGTGAGTTAGCTTTGATTCATGTGGGCTTTGTCATGAGCACACAGACAGTCTTATACTGTATGATAAAGGTTAACTTAATGGATGTCTCGCGGTGTGGGTGAGCATGATGGCTCACCGGCATCTCAATTCTCATTTAAACGTACCTGCAGCGAATGAATACTGAAGCCACGCACGACCAAAATGAAGCACTTACTACCGGCGCTCGCTTGCGTAATGCCCGCGAACAACTTGGACTTAGCCAGCAAGCCGTTGCCGAACGACTTTGTCTGAAGGTTTCCACGGTACGCGATATTGAAGAGGATAAGGCGCCAGCCGACCTTGCATCAACATTCCTGCGCGGGTATATCCGGTCTTATGCACGACTGGTGCATATTCCGGAAGAAGAACTGCTGCCGGGGCTGGAAAAACAGGCTCCGTTACGGGCCGCAAAAGTTGCGCCTATGCAGAGTTTCTCTCTCGGCAAGCGACGTAAAAAACGCGATGGCTGGCTGATGACCTTCACCTGGCTGGTGTTATTCGTGGTGATTGGACTGAGCGGTGCCTGGTGGTGGCAAGATCACAAAGCCCAGCAGGAAGAGATCACGACTATGGCCGATCAGACCACAGCGGAACTGAACGGTAATAGCGGCCAGGCACAGAGCGTGCCGTTAGATACCTCCTCAAACGCTAGTCAGAGTGACTCCACCACGACGTCAGCACCTGCGGATACTACTGCTGCAAACACGCAAACGTCAGACGTGACCATGCCGGCACCTGCCGTTGAACCACAGCAGAACGCAGTTGTTCCGCCTTCGCAGGCGAATGTGGATACCACTGCTACGACCGCGCCAACGGCAACGACGTCAGATGACACAGCACCACTGCCAACCGATCAGGCAGGCGTGACTACGCCGGCGGCTAACCCGAATGCACTGGTGATGAACTTTACTGCCGATTGCTGGCTGGAAGTCACTGATGCTACCGGTAAAAAACTGTTCAGCGGGATGCAGCGTAAAGACGGTAATTTGAATTTAACCGGCCAGGCACCGTATAAACTGAAAATTGGTGCGCCGGCCGCAGTACAGATCCAGTATCAAGGGAAACCTGTCGATCTGAGTCGTTTTATCAGAACTAACCAGGTTGCGCGTCTGACCCTAAATGCCGAACAATCACCGGCGCAGTAACAGACGGGTAACGCGGGAGATTTTGCATGCATAACCAGGCTCCAATTCAACGTAGAAAATCAACACGTATTTACGTTGGGAATGTGCCGATTGGCGATGGAGCTCCCATCGCCGTACAGTCCATGACTAATACGCGCACGACGGACGTCGAAGCGACGGTCAATCAAATCAAGGCGCTGGAACGTGTTGGTGCCGATATCGTCCGTGTTTCAGTACCGACGATGGACGCGGCAGAAGCGTTCAAACTCATCAAACAGCAGGTTAACGTACCGCTGGTGGCCGACATCCACTTTGACTATCGCATTGCGCTGAAAGTGGCGGAATACGGCGTCGACTGCCTGCGCATTAACCCAGGCAATATCGGTAATGAAGAGCGTATTCGCATGGTGGTTGACTGTGCGCGCGATAAAAACATTCCGATCCGTATTGGCGTTAACGCGGGATCACTGGAAAAAGATCTGCAAGAAAAGTATGGCGAACCGACGCCGCAGGCGTTGCTTGAGTCCGCCATGCGCCATGTTGATCATCTTGATCGTCTGAACTTCGATCAGTTTAAAGTCAGTGTCAAAGCGTCAGACGTTTTCCTGGCAGTAGAATCGTATCGTCTGCTGGCAAAACAGATCGATCAGCCGCTGCATCTTGGGATCACCGAAGCCGGCGGCGCACGCAGTGGGGCGGTGAAATCTGCCATCGGTTTAGGTCTGTTGCTGTCTGAAGGTATTGGTGACACGCTGCGCGTTTCGCTGGCTGCCGATCCGGTTGAAGAGATCAAAGTCGGTTTCGATATCCTTAAATCGCTGCGAATCCGTTCGCGCGGGATCAACTTCATCGCCTGCCCGACCTGTTCTCGTCAGGAGTTTGACGTCATTGGTACGGTTAACGCACTTGAGCAGCGTCTGGAAGATATCATTACCCCGATGGACGTTTCGATCATTGGTTGCGTGGTGAATGGCCCTGGCGAGGCACTGGTTTCTACACTCGGCGTCACGGGCGGTAACAAGAAAAGCGGCCTTTATGAAGATGGCGTGCGCAAAGACCGTCTGGACAACAATGACATGATCGACCAGCTGGAAGCGCGCATTCGTGCGAAAGCCAGTCAGCTGGACGAAGCGCGTCGAATTGACGTTCAGCAGGTTGAAAAATAATAACGTGATGGGAAGCGCCTCGCTTCCCGTGTATGATTGAACCCGCATAGCTCCCGAAACATTGACGGAAGCGTTGAGGGTTCATTTTTATATTCAGAAAGAGAATAAACGTGGCAAAAAACATTCAAGCCATTCGCGGCATGAACGATTACCTGCCTGGCGAAACGGCCATTTGGCAGCGCATTGAAGGCACACTGAAAAACGTGCTCGGCAGCTACGGTTACAGTGAAATCCGCTTGCCGATTGTAGAGCAGACCCCGCTATTCAAACGTGCGATTGGTGAAGTCACCGACGTGGTTGAAAAAGAGATGTATACCTTTGAGGATCGCAACGGCGACAGCCTGACTTTGCGCCCTGAAGGGACGGCGGGCTGTGTACGCGCCGGCATCGAGCATGGTCTTCTGTACAATCAGGAACAGCGTCTGTGGTATATCGGGCCGATGTTCCGCCATGAGCGTCCGCAAAAAGGCCGTTATCGTCAATTCCATCAGCTAGGTTGTGAAGTCTTCGGTCTGCAAGGTCCGGATATTGACGCCGAACTGATCATGCTTACTGCTCGCTGGTGGCGTGCGCTGGGTATCTCTGAACACGTTACCCTCGAACTGAACTCAATCGGTTCACTGGAAGCACGAGCGAACTACCGCGACGCTTTAGTGGCATTCCTCGAACAGCATAAAGAAAAGCTGGACGAAGACTGCAAACGCCGCATGTACACCAACCCGCTGCGCGTGCTGGATTCCAAAAATCCGGAAGTGCAGGCGTTACTCAATGACGCTCCGGCGTTAGGCGATTATCTTGACGAGGAGTCTCGCGAGCATTTTGCTGGTCTGTGCAAACTGCTGGAGAGCGCAGGTATTGCCTACACCGTCAACCAGCGTTTGGTGCGTGGTCTGGATTACTACAATCGTACCGTTTTCGAATGGGTGACTAACAGCCTCGGTTCCCAGGGAACCGTGTGCGCAGGCGGTCGTTATGACGGTCTGGTGGAACAGCTAGGTGGCCGTGCAACACCGGCAGTAGGTTTTGCGATGGGCCTCGAACGTCTTGTATTGTTAGTTCAGGCAGTTAATCCGGAATTTAAAGCCGATCCCGTTGTCGATATATACCTGGTGGCTTCAGGCGCCGATACACAATCTGCGGCGCTGGCATTAGCTGAGCGTCTACGTGATGAATTACCGGGTGTGAAATTGATGACCAACCACGGCGGCGGCAACTTTAAGAAACAGTTTGCCCGTGCTGATAAATGGGGCGCACGCGTTGCTGTGGTGCTGGGTGAGTCCGAAGTGGCCAACGGCACGGCAGTAGTGAAGGATTTGCGCTCTGGTGAGCAAACGGCAGTTGCGCAGGATAGCGTAGCCGCGCATTTGCGCACGTTACTGGGTTAAGGAAGGAGAAGGACAGCGTGGAAATTTACGAGAACGAAAACGACCAGGTTGAAGCGGTTAAACGCTTTTTTGCTGAAAATGGCAAAGCACTGGCTGTTGGGGTGATTTTGGGCGTTGGCGCACTGATTGGCTGGCGCTACTGGAACAGCCATCAGGTTGATTCCGCACGCTCCACTTCTCTTGCCTATCAAAATGCGGTTACCGCAGTTAGCGAAGGCAAACCAGACAGCATTCCGGCGGTGGAAAAATTCGCTGCTGAAAATAAAAATACTTATGGCGCGCTGGCTTCTTTGGAACTTGCGCAGCAATTTGTTGACAAAAATGAACTAGAGAAAGCTGCCGCCCAATTGCAACAGGGGTTGGCGGACACGAGCGATGAAAATCTCAAAGCCGTGATAAATCTGCGTCTTGCCCGAGTTCAGGTGCAGCTCAAGCAGGCTGATGCCGCGCTGAAAACCCTTGAAACCATTAAAGGTGAAGGGTGGGCTGCCATTGTTGCCGACCTGCGTGGTGAAGCATTGCTGAGCAAAGGTGATAAGCAAGGTGCGCGTAGTGCATGGGAAGCAGGCGTGAAAAGCGATGCTACCCCGGCACTGAGCGAAATGATGCAGATGAAAATTAATAATTTGTCCATCTGAGAGGGACCCGATGCAATTGCGTAAATTACTGCTGCCAGGACTGCTTTCCGTTACTCTTTTAAGCGGCTGTTCGCTGTTTAACAGCGAAGAAGATGTGGTAAAGATGTCCCCATTGCCGACCGTTGAAAACCAGTTTACGCCGACCACGGCGTGGAGCACCTCTGTTGGTAGCGGCATTGGCAACTTCTATTCTAATCTTCATCCGGCACTGGCGGACAACGTTGTCTATGCAGCAGACCGCGCTGGTTTAGTAAAAGCGATGAATGCGGATGACGGCAAAGAAATCTGGTCTGTCAGTCTGGCCGAGAAAGATGGCTGGTTGTCTAAAGAGCCGGCATTGCTTTCTGGCGGCGTGACCGTAGCAGGTGGTCACGTTTACATTGGCAGCGAAAAGGCGCAGGTTTACGCGCTGAATACCAGCGATGGTACTGTAGCATGGCAAACTAAAGTCGCAGGTGAAGCACTTTCTCGCCCGGTGGTTAGCGATGGTCTGGTACTTATCCACACTAGTAATGGTCAGTTGCAAGCGCTGAACGAAGCAGACGGTGCTGTTAAATGGACAGTTAACCTTGATATGCCTTCGCTCTCTTTGCGTGGCGAATCTGCGCCAGCCACAGCGTTTGGCGCAGCAGTTGTTGGTGGTGATAATGGCCGCGTCAGCGCAGTACTGATGCAACAGGGCCAGATGATTTGGCAACAGCGCATCTCTCAGGCGACCGGCTCTACTGAAATCGACCGTCTGAGCGATGTTGACACAACTCCGGTAATCATTAACGGCGTTGTTTTTGCACTGGCCTATAATGGTAACCTGACGGCGCTTGATCTGCGCAGCGGTCAGATTATGTGGAAACGCGAACTGGGTTCGGTGAATGATTTCATCGTCGACGGCAACCGCATCTATCTGGTCGATCAAAATGACCGGGTGATGGCGTTGACTATTGATGGCGGCGTTACGCTGTGGACGCAAAGCGATCTGTTGCATCGCCTGCTGACTTCTCCGGTGCTGTATAATGGCAACCTGGTGGTGGGTGACAGTGAAGGCTATCTGCACTGGATTAACGTCGAAGATGGTCGTTTCGTTGCCCAGCAAAAAGTTGATAGCTCCGGTTTCCAGACCGAACCGGTTGCCGCTGATGGCAAACTGCTGATCCAGGCAAAAGACGGGACTGTGTACTCCATTACACGTTAATCGTCTCTGTCGTTCACTTTGAAAACGGCTCCTGGACAGGGGCCGTTTTCCTGTTTTTAACAACGACGCAAAAAAAGCGATCGTTGTCTGATGATTTATAAAAATGAGGCTTTAAACATGGTACCTGTGGTCGCGCTTGTCGGGCGCCCTAACGTAGGAAAATCCACGTTATTTAACCGTCTAACTCGCACCCGAGATGCGCTGGTTGCGGATTTCCCGGGTCTGACTCGTGACCGTAAGTACGGTCGTGCAGAAATTGAAGGCCGCGAGTTTATCTGTATTGATACCGGCGGTATTGACGGTACGGAAGACGGTGTTGAAACCCGCATGGCGGAACAGTCGCTGCTGGCGATTGAAGAAGCAGACGTTGTACTGTTTATGGTTGATGCGCGTGCTGGCCTGATGCCGGCAGATGAAGCTATTGCCAAGCACCTGCGCTCCCGAGAAAAACCTACCTTCCTGGTGGCAAACAAAACTGATGGTTTAGATCCAGACCAGGCAGTTGTTGATTTCTATTCGCTCGGTTTAGGCGAAATCTACCCAATTGCCGCGTCTCATGGTCGTGGTGTATTAAGCCTGCTGGAGCACGTCCTTCTGCCGTGGATGGAAGATCTCGCGCCGCAAGAAGAAGTGGACGAAGACGCAGAATACTGGGCGCAATTTGAAGCGCAAGAGAACGGCGAAGAAGAAGAGGAAGACGACTTCGACCCGCAAAGTCTGCCGATCAAACTGGCGATTGTGGGGCGTCCGAACGTCGGTAAGTCTACGCTCACTAACCGTATTCTCGGTGAAGAACGCGTTGTGGTTTACGACATGCCAGGCACAACGCGTGACAGTATCTACATTCCAATGGAACGTGACGGACGTGAGTATGTACTCATTGACACCGCAGGCGTACGTAAACGCGGCAAAATCACCGATGCGGTAGAGAAGTTCTCAGTAATCAAAACGTTGCAGGCAATTGAAGATGCCAACGTGGTGATGCTGGTCATTGATGCACGCGAAGGTATTTCCGATCAGGATCTCTCTCTGCTGGGCTTTATTCTCAATAGTGGGCGCTCACTTGTGATTGTGGTGAACAAGTGGGATGGCCTGAGCCAGGAAGTGAAAGAGCAGGTGAAAGAGACGCTGGACTTCCGTCTGGGCTTTATTGATTTTGCTCGCGTGCACTTTATCTCTGCATTGCACGGCAGTGGTGTTGGTAACCTGTTTGAATCAGTGCGTGAAGCATATGACAGCTCTACCCGTCGCGTGGGTACGTCTATGCTGACACGAATCATGACCATGGCTGTTGAAGATCACCAGCCGCCACTGGTACGCGGGCGTCGCGTGAAGCTGAAATATGCCCACGCCGGTGGTTATAACCCGCCGATTGTGGTGATTCACGGTAACCAGGTAAAAGACCTGCCGGATTCCTACAAGCGTTATCTGATGAACTACTTCCGCAAGTCTCTGGATGTGATGGGTACGCCGATTCGTATTCAGTTCAAAGAAGGGGAAAACCCATATGCGAACAAGCGTAACACCCTGACGCCGACCCAGATGCGTAAGCGTAAGCGCCTGCTGAAGCATATCAAGAAAAGTAAGTAATTACTTATCTGGTTTCCCTTTCCATATGGAAAGGGAAACTCATGAAAATGTGAGGATCATTTATGGAACTCAGCTGCCCAATCTGCCAAAAACCTCTCGAACGTCAAGGCGAGACGGCTCACTGCGTAACTTGCGACAAAGATTTCATCGTCCAGGCACTTTGCCCTGACTGCCACCAACCGTTACAGGTGTTAAAAGCGTGTGGTGCGGTGGATTATTTCTGCCAGCATGGTCACGGTTTAATTTCTAAAACCCGTATTGAATTTGTCATTGCTTAATATCACTGGAATATATGATTTCGCATTATATATTCCTAATATAAATATTATAATCTCTTCTCTATTAGATTAACGGCTAATTAAAAATGAGCAAAGTCTCATTGTTATAACTTTAAGACTATGTTTAGCACTTCTGGTGTGCAGTTACTGCGTTATCTGGAATACAATATTAGACATTATTTTAGAATTAAATTCCCACAGGGAAAAACATGTTGCAATGGATCCGCTATATAACACTAATATTTATCTCCGGTGCT